>CABVAS010000156.1 GCA_902496375.1 uncultured Collinsella sp. | reverse complement strand
CATGACCAGAAGGTCTATGCCTTGCCTTTTTCATGCCAACTTGTTCGCTCTGGACATCGCTCGCTGACGTTTGCTCAAGCTGCGGTGTCATAACAATTCTGTCCAGCTGTTGGCATTGCGGCATTTGCCCAAATAAAACCTGCCAAAGTAAACCTGTCCCTTTTTGGCAGATTTTAGAGTTCCACGCTTTCGGCGCCGTTGATGGTTAGGTTTCGCTCGTAGAAAGCCGTGAGGGCGCGGATGGCGTACATCACGTCGCGCACGCCGCCGGTCTCGTAGCTCGAGTGCATGGCCAGCTGCGGCAGGCCCACGTCCACGGCATGCATGCTCGCCTGCATATTGGACAGATTGCCGAGCGTGGATCCGCCGGCCATATCGCTCTTGTTGGCGAAGGCCTGCGTGGGCACGTCGGCGTCATCGCAAATAGCTTGGAACACCGCGCGGCTAAAGGCATCGGTACAATAGTGCTGGTTGGCGGCTTCCTTGATGACGATGCCGCCGTTGAGCACAACCTGGTTGCGCGCATCGCACTTCTCGGCGTGGTTGGGGTGCACGGCATGCGCGTTGTCGCAGCTCACGAGCATCGATGCGGCAAGGGCGCGATGATACGACTCGTCGTCAAAGCCCAGCGATCCGTTAATGCGGCGCAATGCATCGGCCAAGAACGTTGACATGGCGCCCTGTTTGGTCTCGGAACCAACCTCCTCGTTATCAAAACAGCAGAAGACCGAGACGTCGCGCGCGTTCTCGGCGCCCAAAAATGCCTGTAGCGAGGTGTAGGCGCAGGCCAGGTCGTCAAGCTTGGGTGTCGAGATAAACTCGTCGGCCCAGCCCCAAATACGCGCATCCTGACGATTGACCAGGAACAGATCGCGGCCCAAAATTTGCTCGGGCTCAACGTCCAGCTCGTCGGCGATCAGGGCGTCAAAGTCGCCCTGTTTAAGGTCACCAGCGCTGATGAGCGGGCACAGGTCAACGGCGCGATTGGGAGCAAAGCTCTCGTTAACGCCGCGGTTCATGTGGATGGCAAGGCTCGGAATAATGGCAACCTCGCGCTCGGTGGCAAGCAGGCGGCTCTCAATACGGTCGCCCTCGCGCACCAGCACGCGGCCCGCGAGTGCCAGCGGGCGATCGAACCAGGTGTAGTCGATCATGCCGCCGTAGGCCTCGGTGTTCAGGCGCAGCGTCTCGCCCGCGCCGTCAAGCTCAGGCACGGCCTTGACCTTAAACGTCGGCGAATCGCTGTGCGACGCCGTGAGCTGAAAATGATAGTCACCGGCAACGCCGTCCTCGCCCCACGTCGCGGCCAGGTCCTCGCCCACCTTAAAGGCAACAACGCTCGAGGTGTTGCGCTGCGTGTAATAACGCCCGCCCGGCTCGATGTCCCACGCCGCGTTCTCGGGCAGGTAGGTAAAGCCCGCCTCGTCGAGCTCGGCCATAATAGTCGCCGCCGTATGGAACATGCTGGGGCACGCCTCGATAAAGTCGATAAGGTCGTTGGCGGCCTCGATATCGTCGGCCGTCACATGCGCGCGCTCGGGCGTTTCCTGATCCGTCATGCTCTCCCCTTTCGCTGGGTTGATGGTCCCCTCCAGCATACCCCGCCACGCCAGTGCCGCACTCTTCATTCCGTGCTTAATTCCGCGCCACTCACCAAGTTGAGCCATCATGCCCGTGCACCTTTTGCGACAATTACGCTAACAGGACGAGAGGAGTCGTCATGAAGCCACGTAACATTGCCATCGCCTGCGGTGTCGCGGGAGTCGCCGTCGGCCTTGCCGCTGCCACCGGTATCGTTTATCACAAGCAAATCAAGTCCGCCGCGTCGCTCAAACGCTTGACCGGCTACGCGGATGGCTATGACCTGTACGCAATCGACATCGCCTACGACTACGATCTTGATCGCATCATCGCCGCTGGCGTGCGCGACGACCAGGCCTACATCGATGCCGTGGTGGCGCAGGTGCTGCCCGGTGTGCCGGTACATGTCCAGGCGCCCCAGTTTGCCTGCAGCGCTTTTGTCGCCGTAGATGCCGAAGGCCGCGTGCGCACCGGTCGCAATTACGACTTTAAGGACGACACCTCGGCGCTGCTGGTACGCAATCACCCGCGCGACGGCTATGCCTCCATCGGGTATGCCGCCCTTAACAACCTGGGCGATAACACTCCGCTTGACTCCGTCGCCGGACGCGCCGCCGCACTCATGGGCCCGTTTGCCCAGCTCGACGGTGTTAACGAATGCGGCGTGTCCATTGCCGTACTCACCCTGGATTCCAAACCCTGTGACCAGGACACGCAGCGTCCCGTCATCAATACCTCGCTCGCCATCCGTCTGGTGCTCGACCGTGCCGCCACCACGCAGGAGGCCGTAGACCTGCTTTCTGCCTACGACATGCACGCCATGACAGGACGCGATTACCACTTCTTTATCAACGACGCCGCCGGTGACGCGCGCGTAGTAGAGTGGGATCCGCATGATTCGGACCGCACTTTCAAAGCGACTCCTGTACGCCAGGTTACGAACTTCTACGCCTGCTATGGCGACGAAGTGCTGCCCAACCAAAAGAATGGCGAGCTGGGCCATGGTAAAGAGCGCGCCGTCGCAATCGCCGATGTCCTTGACGCCCATGTCGGTGCCCAGGACGAAACGATTGTCTGGGAAGCCCTGCGCGCCGCAGCGCAAGAGCCCAATCCGGAAGACATCACCAGCAATACGCAATGGTCGGTCGTCTTTGACAATACCGAACCCGCCGCCGCTATTACGCTGCGCCGCCACTGGGGCGACGTCGACGCCTTCGCGCTGTAAGGAGCCAGGCCCGTCGACCTTACGCTCGCCTGACGTTGCTTACATTTCTATACGCTTGAGCTAACACGTTTTACCCCCGTATCAACAATGTGCGGGGGTAAACTTATGCGCATGTTATAACTTGCCCGGAAGGATTCATCATGCTTAGGATCGGTCTTCTTACCAGTGGCGGCGACTGTCAGGCGCTCAACGCCACCATGCGCGGCATTGTCAAAACGCTTATGACCAATAGCGAAGAACCTATCGAGATCTATGGTTTTGAGGACGGCTACCAGGGCCTTATCTACAGCAGGTTCCGTGTCATGACGCCCGCCGATTTTAGCGGCATCCTTACCCGTGGCGGCACTATTCTGGGCACAAGCCGTACGCCGTTCAAGCGCCTGGATATTCCCGAGGCCGACGGCGTCGAGAAGGTGCCGGCGATGGTCCACACCTATCATAAGCTGCAACTCGACTGCCTGTTTATGCTGGGCGGCAACGGTTCCACCAAGACCGCCAACCGCCTGCGCGAAGAGGGCCTCAACGTTATCGCCCTGCCTAAGACCATCGATAACGACACCTGGGGCACCGAGTTGACGTTTGGCTTTACGAGCGCCATCGACGTCGCCACCAAGTGCATCGACGACATCCACACCACTGCCTCGAGTCACGGCCGCGTGTTTGTCATCGAGATCATGGGGCACAAGGTCGGCTGGATTCCGCTGTATGCCGGCGTCGCGGGCGGCGCGGACGTCATCCTGATTCCCGAGATCCCCTACGACATGGACAACGTCATCAAGACCATCGAACATCGCATGGAGACCGGCAGCCGTTTTACCATCGTGGCCGTCGCCGAGGGCGCTATCTCCAAGGAGGACGCGGCGCTGTCCAAGAAGGAATACAAGAAGAAGCTTGCCGAGCGCACGAGCCCGTCGATCGTCTACGACATCGCCAAGGAGATTGAGGCCAAGACCGGTCGCGAGACCCGCGTCGCCATCCCCGGTCACACGCAGCGCGGCGGCCAGCCCGACGCCCAGGACCGCATCTTTGCGACCCAGTGCGGCGTCGAGGCCGCGCTTGGCTGCCTGCGCGGCGAGTTTGGCTACATGATTGCCCTGCGCGACGGCAAGATGTGCCACATGCCGCTCGAGGAGGTCGCCGGCAAGCTCAAGTTTGTCGACCCCCAGAGCGATCTGGTGCGCGAGGCCAAGGCGCTGGGCATCAGCTTCGGCGACGAATAGCCTCGGCTGGAACTGCTCTCATCGGAGGCTCAGGGCTTACCTCCCAAATCGTCCTCGGACATGTCAGGACCCCGCCGTGCGCTTCGCGCGGCGGGGTCCTTCCGTCCTGCGGAAAGATTTGGGAGGTAAGCCCTGGGGCCTCCTGCGGTAACTAGGGAGGCCGAGGCTATTCGTCTTCTTGCTGCGGGTGCCTAGGGTAGGATGCGACGTGCATTTTTGGGAGTTTTCAGCAGCTGAGGATGCCTGCATACTGGATTTTGGACGAAAGGCAGGCACTATGGGCCGCATCCTGTGGAAAATGAGCGGCTCTTGAGGCGCTGGGGGCTCTTAATCAGGGCTTTCAGCGCAGTTTTGCGCGCCCGCGGGCTCCGGGATGCTGAATACTCCGGAATTTGTACGCCGCCCCCGGGAATCTATAGATCG
>CABVAS010000155.1 GCA_902496375.1 uncultured Collinsella sp. | reverse complement strand
GACGCTCTTCCGATCTATAGATTGAAGCGCTCGCAAGCATCCGTGTCCTCGGCAACGACGGCCTCGGAGTGCATGGTGCCGTAGCGGTTGATGTGCGCGATGGCCTCGTCCTCGCTAGCCACGACCTTCACACTCATCTCGAGCGCCAGGTACTCGCGACCCCAGTCCTCCTCAGTCGCGGCGACGTAGTCATCGCCCTCTACAAAGCCGGCGTCGGCGCACGCGGCGCACGTGGCCTCGTCGCCGTGAATGAGCACGCCGTGGTCGTGTAGCACGGCAACGACCGCAGGCAAAAACGCATCGGCCACAGCACGGTCGACCAGCAGCGACTCGGCGGCATTGCACACGCCTACGCGCTGGGTCTTGGCATTAACGATAATGTTGAGCGCCTTATCAAAGTCGGCGGATTCATGCACGTAGATGTGGCAGTTGCCCGTGCCCGTCTCGATCACCGGCACAAGCGACTCGCGCACGCAGCGCTGGATCAGGCCTGCACCTCCGCGCGGAATGAGTACGTCGACAATACCGCGGAGCTTCATGAGCTCGCCGGTGGCCTCGCGGTCGGTGGACTCGATCATCGACACGGCCTCGCGCGGGAAGCCCTTGGCCTCGAGCGCATCGGCCAGCAGCTCGGCGATCATGGCACACGAGTGATAGGCCAGCGAGCCGCCGCGTAGAATGCAGGCGTTGCCGGTACGGATGCAGATGCCTGCGGCGTCGGCCGTCACGTTGGGGCGCGCCTCGTAGACCATGGCGACCAGGCCCAACGGCACGCTCACGCGGGTCAGGTCCACACCGCTCGCAAGCACGCGGTGGTCGAGCACGCGGCCGACGGGATCGGGCAGCTCGGCGAGCTTCTCCAAACCGGCGGCCATGCCCTCGACGCGCTCGGGCGTCAGCAGCAGGCGATCGAGCAGTCCGGCCGAGGTACCCGCATCGCGCGCGGCGGACATATCGAGCTCGTTAGCGGCAACGATGGAGTCGACACCGTTGCGCAGTGCTGCGGCCATGGCGCGCACGGCCTCCTGACGCTGCTCATCGCTCGCCGTGGCAAGCGAGGCCGACGCTGCCTTGGCGGCAACGGCAAGATCGTGGACATACGTGGCTATATCGACCGACATGGGCGGCCCTTTCTCCTAGAAGTTTGCAACCATGGTAGCCGATTTGCGCATGGCCTCGCCCGCGGCGGTAGAATTGGTCAACCCGAAACACCGCAACGAACGGAAGACTCACATGGCCCTCATCACTTCGTACCACGTCCCCGGCCTTTACGTCGAGGACCACAGCATCGACGTCCCCCTTGACTGGCGCGGCCTGGAGCCGATGCTCCTGGCCGTCGGCAGTACCATGCGCCGCGGCGCCATGCCGGCACCCATCGCCGGCGCGCCCGAGAGCATCAAGCTCTTCTACCGCGTGGTTAGCGCGCCCGACCGCATCAACGACGATCTGCCGCTGCTCCTGTTTTTGCAGGGCGGCCCCGGCGGCGAGAGCCCACGTCCGCTGTCGCCCACAAGCGACGGCTGGATCGAGGAGGCCGTCAAGCACTTCCGCGTGGTCCTTCCCGACCAGCGCGGCACCGGACGCAGTAGCTGCGTGGACGGACGCACGATCAAGGCACTGGGTGATCGCGCAACGGCCGCCGGCGCCGATACAGCACGCTCGCAGGCGGACTTCCTCAAGCGCCACCTCGCCAGCTCCATCGTGCGCGATTTTGAGTACCTGCGCCTAGTGGGCTTTGGCGGCAAGCCGTGGGTCACGCTCGGCCAAAGCTACGGCGGTTTTTTGACGCTGAGCTACCTGTCGCTCTTCCCCGAGGGCGTGGCGGCGAGCTTTACCTGCGGCGGCATCCCCCACGTACCGGCGAGCGCAAGCGAGGTCTACGCGCACACCTTCCCGCGCATGGCCGCCAAGACGCAGCAGTATTATGACCGCTATCCCGCTGACGTCGAGCGCGTGGCAGCCCTGGCCGATGCGCTCGAGGCTCAGAAGCCCGTGCTGCCCGACGGCTCGCCGATGACGGTCGAGCGCCTACAGCTCATGGGCAGCGACTTTGGCATGAAGCCGAGCTTTGAGCGCATGCATTGGACTATCGATCACGCTTTTGTTACTGGCGACGGTACGCTGAGCTGCGGCTCCTCGGTATCCGACAGCTTTTTGATGCGCGCCTTCGAGCGCACCAACACACGCACGAACCCGCTGTACTGGACACTGCAGGAGTTTATCTACGCCGACGGCGACACCATGCCCATTCGCTGGGCCGCAGCAGAGGAGAAGGCCCATCGTGCCGAGTTCGACACACTCGCGCGCCCGCTCATGTTTACCGGCGAGGCCATGTTCCCGTGGATGTTCGAGCAGATGCCCGAGCTCAAGCCCTTCAAGCCCGCCATGGACCTGCTGATGGAAGACACCAGCTGGGACAAGATCTACGACCCGCAGCGACTGGCGTGCAACGAGGTGCCCCTGCAGGCCGCGGTGTATTTCGACGACATGTACGTGGATTCGGGCCTGCAGCTTGATACGCTCAGCCGCGTGGGCAACTCGCATGCCTGGGTGACCAACGAGTTCGAGCACGACGGCCTGCACGGTAGCGTGGTATTCAAGCACCTCTTCGACGAAGCCCTCAACCGCGGAGACCTGCGCCAGATCTTCTAGCAAAGGAGTGTCCCAAAGTGCCGGCACATAAGGAACGTCCCCAAGTGCCGGCACGAGAAAGACAGCGCTGCGGGAAACGATCCGCAGCGCTGTCTTTCTTTATGCAAATACGATCAAGTTATCCCTGTGTATCGCCGGCTTCTCGGCCAGGTCTGCCAGCAGGCGGTTGCTGGCGATCTGGTCCTGGCGGCGGCCGGCGGCAAGTTCCAGCACGTCCGAATCGGCCTCGGCGATACCGCGGGCGACGACCATACCTCTCGGATCGCACACATCGAGCACATCGCCCTCGGCAAACTGGCCATCAACCTCGCGAATACCCACCGCAAGCAGGGAAGAGCCACGGCTGACCAGCGCCTTCGCAGCACCGTCATCAACCGCCACCGAGCCGTGGGCCTTGTCGCCCAGCGCGATCCACAGTTTGCGGGGTGCGATGTCCAGGCGCTCCGCCGGCGGATCGAACAGGGTTCCCACGCTCTCGCCGCGGGCGAGACGCACGAGGGCATCGGGCTCCTCGCCCGAGCAAATCACGCTCTGAATGCCCGCCGTCATCAGGATGCGGCTCGCGCGAATCTTGGTGATCATGCCGCCCGTGCCCACCGATGTGGAAGAATCGCCCGCCGAGGCAATGATCTTGGCATCGATCTTATGCACGACCGGGACAAACTCGGCCGTCGGATCCTCATGCGGATTGGCGGTGTAGAGGCCGTCGATGTCCGAAAGCGTCACGCACAGATCGGCAGAAACCAGGCAGCTCACGAGCGCCGCCAGCGTGTCGTTGTCGCCAAACTTGATCTCGTCGACGGTGACGGTATCGTTCTCGTTGACGACCGGCACCACGCCCAGCTCAACCAGGCGCAGCAGGGCGTCGCGCGCGTGCAGGTAGGACGTGCGGCGGGCCGTATCGTGGCGCGTGAGCAGCACGAGCGAGGTGAGCAGGTCGCGCGCATGGAACTCCTCGTCGTAGGCCGACGAGATGATGCACTGGCCGGCCGAGGCGCAGGCCTGCAGGCTCGGCAGGTCGCCGACCGGCTTGCGGTCGAAACCCAACACGGGATAGCCACAGGCGATAGCGCCCGAGCTCACCACGACCAGACGCCAGCCGAGCTTGCGCAGCGCTGCGGCCTGATCGGCAAGTCCGCCGATAAAGGCGCGGTTGACCTTGCCATCGGCACCCACCACCGTGGACGAACCGATCTTTACCACCATCGTTTTATAAGAAGTCGTCATACGTCAAACCAATCAACTGTTCAGCGAACGGCCGAGCTGGCGGCCAAGGGAGCGTGACTCGCCCCTACCGCCCAAGGAATTAGTGAGCCCAGGGAAAGGCAGAGGCCGCGGCCATGTTCTTGCGCACGAGCTCGTCGCGCACCTGAGCCAGGCCCTGCTCCATGCCCACCACATAGGTCTGCGGGTACAGGAAGCGCTTGAAAGCTGCGTCCAGATGATCGAGTGCCCAAGCACAGCGCTCGCGCGCGTCCTGGATGCTCTCACGCGGAGCCACCGCACTGCCATCGCGCACGATCGGCACCAGCAGCTCGCGATACTCAAGTTCGGACACGTCAGTCACCAGGGCGGCATCATTCACGGCCACGAGGGTATTGCCGCGCGCGGCGCCCTCCCCCGCCAGATGGTCCTCGTCGTAGATCATGTCGCAGACCGGGCCGCCAAAGCCGTCGTAATAACGGCGCACGCGTTGCACACCCGGGATCGTGCGCTTGTAGGGCTGCTCGGAGAGCTTGACCACCGGCGTCCATGGATCTGCCTCGCTCGCACGGCGGGCGGAAAGCTTATACACGCCGCCCAGCGCCGGCTGGTCATAGCAGGTCGCGAGCTTGGTACCCACGC
>CABVAS010000154.1 GCA_902496375.1 uncultured Collinsella sp. | reverse complement strand
TCCGATCTATAGATTAGCTCGTCTTGCGAAACACCGGCAGGAAGCAACACGCGACGCGCCTCGATGCCAACCTTTTCGCAGCGTTTAAGGGCGCCGCGCTCGTAGGATAGGTCGTCCTCGCGTTCACCCACACGCACGATAGCAAGCGTCGGAACAACACCGCGTTCGCGCAGCGCAGCGCAGCGGGCAGCGAGCTCCTCAGTCAAAGCGCGGGCGACGGGAGCACCCTTCAGTAGCTCAGCCATGGCTATCCCCTCTTTCTTGCAGCGTCGGAGGCGCGGCGCGCCAGCGCATCGGCGCGCGGCAACCATGTGTCGAGCAACTCATCACACGCCGTCTCGAGCTCCTCGGCGCGTGCACGATCCTTCATAGACGTGGTGTTCGCAAAGAGCGTCAAGCTCGCGCCCTGCATAGCGGCACGGCAGAACACGGCACCGCACGCCACGTCGGACAGCAGCTGTCGGGATCCCTTGTCCGCCATGTCCTCGAGCAGCGCCAGTGCGCGCCCGCAGGCATCCATAATGCGATACGGCGGCATGGCGGCCACGTGCAGCGCATCCTGAATCGCAGCCGGTCGGGCCGGGTCCTCACGCGGAATACCGTACGCCGCGGACACCTGTCCGTAGGCACGAACGTCCTCGGCAACCAACTCGACAAGCTCCTGGGCCAGCTCATCAGCCTGGGTAAACGCGCGCGTCAGGTCATCCGCACGATCAGCAAGCGCGGGATTGGTCGCACCGTAGCGGGCAACCATTCCGCACAGCGAGGCGCCCAGCGCGCCCACAAAAGCGCTCGCGCTGCCACCACCGGGAACCGGCTCGCGCGCGGCCAGCGCCTCGGCAAACCCGCGGCAGGTCTTGTCCATCATCTCTTGGCTCATACGCATGCACCTTCAAGTCATATACATCGGTCGGGCGGCAACCACCGACCGACCGCATCGATCACATAATGGTGCATAGTCTAGCCCATAAGTACATAAGCGTCAGCGCACCTGGTCATCGCGGATTTCTATGACGAACGATAGGCGTCGGCACCGCAAACATGGGAAACATGGCCCGCCTTTCGGGACTTCCGGACGTCACAAACTGGGGCATATCTATAAACAAGGAACCTGTTGGGGCAACGCCCGCGTACACGCGCCCCTTTAAAACAACGGACACCTCACCCCGGGGAGAGCCGACAGCACCGGCCCTCCCCTCTTTTGGACCCGTGCATATTGCCACTTAACGGCGCAAATCCGGCCCTCAGAATGGGACACATGGCCCACCCGAGCGAGCCGTCCACGCGTACAGTAAAGGCAGGTAATCCATGGGCGGTTACAGATCGAGGAGGACACGACCATGAAAAAGAAGGCCTTTGCGATTCTCACCCTCTGCATAAGCCTCTTTGCCGCATTTGCCCTGGTGGGCTGCGGTGGCAGCGGCGGCGCTACCGGAAGTGGCGGTGGAGCAGAAAAGCCAGCCGTGGATATGAGGACCGACTTCATTTGGTTTAAGGTCGAGGTCCCCGAGGGCGTCGAGATCACCGACGTCGCAGGCGACACCGCCGACAGGGCCCAGTTTAAGTTCACCGAGAGCGAGCACGCCAGCGATCGCTTCATCCCCGTCTTCGACTCTGACAAGAACGCCGATGAACTGTTCGACTACGAGGCCAAATGGAAGGCCAACTCTGGATGGACCGAGAGCGATCCCGTTAAGTACAACGGCAAGACCTGGCGCAGTGCCTACTTCACGCACTCGGGCGGCGTAACGACCGAATACTTCACCGACGTTGACGGCGGCAGTGTGTATGTGCGTATCGACAACGTCGAGGAGCACAAGGACGCCGTCGAGACCATGATGAAGTCCCTGGAATTTGCCGATGACATCGCCGAGGCCAAGACCGAGGCCATGGACGTCAAGCTCGACGATATCGAGATCAAGCGCTAAGCGACTGGCGAGTGCAGCGGGAAACACGGGCGCAGTGCAAACAAGCGACGGTACCCCAGCGCTTCGTACCCAGGGAGGGCCGGTAAACCGACCCTCCCTTTCTTATGCCGGTAGCCAACGAACGCGAGGATGCCGGACGCCGGAACCGCTCCAAATGTAGCAACAGTACGAAAACGACAAGCACCCCAACACG
The DNA here is from genome assembly GCA_902496375.1 of uncultured Collinsella sp. Taxonomy (GTDB): domain Bacteria; phylum Actinomycetota; class Coriobacteriia; order Coriobacteriales; family Coriobacteriaceae; genus Collinsella. The sequence continues at coordinate 2,392 of CABVAS010000154.1, read as the reverse complement.
TCCGCCCGCCGATTTATTGCGCCGCGCAGACAATTAAACCAGCATCTTTAAACATCTGAGCAGTATAGTGACCAAAACTATCGCATAACCGCACTCTACGAATGGAGAAGTTATGACCGAACACCACGCCATCAGCCGCCGAGCATTTACGTTGGGCCTTGGACTCGCGGCGTTGTCGCCACTTGCAAGCCTGTCCGAAACCGCGGCATTGGGCATTGGCCCACGAGCGGCATTTGCAGACGACGCTGCCACAGCGTCGGTCAGCCTCGACAATTTCGTCATTCGCCTTCGCCCCGCGGGCTATTTTCGTACCGCGAGCGTCAACGAAGACGGCAACGTCATCGGCAACGTCTGCCATCTGTTTAATGACGGCACGTCCAGCAAGCTCATCCTTGAGGACGTAACGACCAAGAATGACGATACAAACTGGTATGCCATCCGCACCCTGCTCAATTTCGAAGAGCACAAGAAGACGGGCTACAGCATTTGGTCGGTCGATGGCGACTCGGACAAAGATGGAAAGGTTATCCACGTATGGAGTGGCGAACATGACGGCAAGCCCAGCCGCTCTTTTGCGTTCGACCACCAGCTAAACGGAACCTACATCATCCGAGACCGCACGGTCGAGAAAGAAACCGAGAAAAAAGACATTAAGTACCTGGCAATAGAATCGAACGGCAAAGACCAGGACAACAATAAGATCTGCCATAAGAGTGAGAGCATTCCGTGGGAGCTCGAACTTATCGGTTACGACATGAAAAAGAACGATGCCACGGTTAGCAGCCTCGACTGGATCACGTATAGCAGCTACGTCGACGGACCATGTTGGATGAAATACGTCGACGACAACAAGTTCCTCGACGAGCTGAGCATCCCGGGTACGCACGATTCGGGCACCTGCAGCGTGGACAACGACACTGAGCCCCAATCCTCGCAAGTAAAATGCCAGCAGGATTACATTCCCACGCAGCTGCTCGAAGGCATTCGCTATTTTGATATCCGTCTCGGAAAGGGCGACAACCCTGGCATCTGCCACGGGGATTTCTACCTATTCAAAAAAGACGGGGACTATCTGCATCTCTCCGATGTCATCGGGTACTTTAAAACGTTTTTGAGCGAAAACCCGAGAGAAGCGCTTATCATGCTCGCATCGCGCGGCAACGACGAGGCTACCGATGACAGTGTTACGACGGCTTTCGCCAAGGTTATGGGCGATAATCCCGATCTGTTCTACACGTCGAGCCATGTCCCCACGCTGGGCGAGGTTCGCGGAAAGATCGTTCTGCTGCGTCGATTTAGGCTCGCCGGCAACAGTGTAAGCGGCCACACGTGGGGCCTCGACCTTACCGAATGGGATGACAAGATCAAGGCTCACTCCGACAGCGCCACTATGTGTCTCGTCCAAGACGCGCGGGGCTTTGAAGCCGCGGGGGAAACAGGCGACAAAGAGCCCTATTGCACCAAGGTATACGCCCAGGACAAGTACAAACTCTCGGGAACCGACAAGCTCAGCTGGGTCGATAATGCGCTGAAGGAAACGACCGGGCGCACGCGCAACGAGGTAGATGTCGAGGACGATAACGGGGCCAAGGAGAAAGTCCTGGAGCGTTGCTGGTCTATCAACTACACCAGCTGCACGGGCTTGTCACACGGAGGCAATCCTTTTACCTCGGCACGAGTAGTCAACGAGCATCTGTATAAGAGCCCGTACATCAATCCCAGCGGCATCGAGGATACAAAGTCAGATTGCCTCAAGCACATTGGCATCATCGCATCCGACTTTGTTGATGCGGCGCTGGCCCGGAGCATCTATCAGCGCAATTACGATACGGAGCACAAGCAGACGGCTTCGTGCTACCTCCCAGCCCGCATGCACATGACATATGGCGACTCGCTGAGCGACGCCTCGCTCCAGGACGGCAAGACCGTTGGCGAGGGTCATTTCCGCCTCGTCGACAGCAGCAACGTACTCAACGTGGCGGCTTCGGGCCATGCGTTTGCCATCGAATATGTGGATGTCGACGCCTTGGGCAACGAGACCGTTACGGAGCTGCGGGGCTCCGTGCCCATCGATATCGATCCACGCGCGCTGACGCCCCATTTTGAGGGACTCGAAGGCCTTAAGGCCGGCGAAGACGTGCGCGCCAAGATTGCGGCATCACTCGAGGGCAAGCTCGAAACCGATGCCTGCACGGCCCAGCTCGAGTTTATGCACGGCGCGAACGGCGCTCCGGGCACAGCAATGGCCGAGGGCGAAACATTTGCCGCAGGAACGTACTGGGTGCGCGTGAACGGTCTCTTGGGCGACGCGGCGCAGAACTACACGCTCGCCAGCGACGGAGCCGCAAGCTTTACCGTAGCGGCCTCGGGCAGTGTAGGCGGCACCGGCACC
>CABVAS010000153.1 GCA_902496375.1 uncultured Collinsella sp. | reverse complement strand
CGGTCTTTCATGCAGCAGGGGCTCTCAATGTTTTTATGTCCTGCTCATATCGTCTGTGCCGGCAGTTTGGGACACTCCTTGCGTTAAGAGACTGACGTGCGTCAACCTATTCTCGTTGCAGTAAAAAATCGCCCCGTTCTCGGTTGAGGACGGGGCGATTCGTCTTTTGGACTTATGCAGCCAGGCTTATGCAAAGCGGGCGACGAGCTCCTGGAGCACGTCGGTCATCTTGACGAGCGAACTAACCGGGACAAACTCGTTGACGCCGTGGTAGCAATAGCCGCCGGTGGAAAGGTTGGGGCAGGGCAGACCGCGGAACGACAGCTGGGCGCCGTCGGTGCCGCCGCGAATCGGCAGCACTTGGGGCTCAACGCCGCAGGCAAGGTAGGCTTCCTTGGCAACATCAATAAGCTCGGGATAGTCACGAACGATCTCGGCCATATTTCGATACTGCTGCTTAATCTCGACCGTCACGCGCTCCTCACCCAGACGCTGGTTGAGCATCGAGGCGGCGGCATCAATAAGGTCGAGTTTCTGCTGGAACTTGGCGGCGTCATGGTCGCGGACGATATAACGCGCTGTGGCGTGATCGACGGTCGCAGATACGCCCTCAAGGTGATAAAAGCCCTCGTAGCCTTCCGTATACTCCGGGCGCTGCACGTAGGGGAGCAACGCGTTGAAGTCGCAGAACAGATTGCCTGCGTTGATCATACGGCCCTTGGCGTCGCCCGGGTGGATGGACTGGCCCTCAAAGCGGACGGTCGCCTCGGCGGCGTTAAAGCACTCCCACTCCAGCTCGCCGATGGGGCCGCCGTCGACCGTGTAGGCGTACTTGCAGCCAAAGGTATCGATATCCAACAGCTCGGCTCCGTGGCCGATCTCCTCGTCAGGGCAGAAGCAAATGCCGAGTGCGGGATGGGGCAGAGAGGGGTCCTGAGCGATACGCGCGACAAGTGACATGATCTCGGCGACGCCTGCCTTGTCGTCCGCGCCCAGCAGCGTGGTGCCATCGCTGCAGACCAGGTCCTCACCCGCGAGGTCGTTCAGGGCGGGAAGCTTGGCGGTACTCATGGCAACGGGCTTACCGTCAACCGTGCCGCAGACCAGGTCGCCGCCTTCGTAGTGTACGATGTGCGGTTTCACGCCGGCACCCGGTGCAACTTCGGTGGTGTCGAGATGGGCGATCAGGCCCAGGGCAGGCTTGTCCTCAGCGCCCGCACTTGCGGGGATATGCGCGCAGACATAGGCGTGCTCGGTCACGTGGGCATCTTCCGCACCAAGCTCGCGCAGCTCTTTAGCCAGCACGTTGGCAAGGTCAAACTGAACGGCGCTCGAGGGTACCTGGTCGCAGTTTGCATCCTCGGACTGCGTGTTGATCTGGACGTAGCGCAAAAAGCGCTCGAGGACATCGGGGTTCGTGGTGGTGTTTTCCATAAAGACCGCTCCAATCTTGGTCGTCGTGTGCAACAAGAACTCTAGCACGGTATGCCACGGCATACCACGACGCTTGGATGGGGTAGAATCAGCCATTGAATGCAGAAGGGACGGAAGATCATGGATACGACAAATAGCTCGCGCGAACTACATCTGACGGTGGCGAACGAAGACTACTTGGAGTGCATGGTTCGCATTGAAAGCGAAGAGGGGGAAACCAACGGCGTGCGATCGGTCGACATCGCGCAGCGCCTTGGCGTCTCCAAGGCATCGGTCAATAAAGCGGTTTCGGCGCTCAAGGCATCCGAGCTTGTCGAGCAATCGCACTATGGCAAGGTAATCCTGACCGATCGCGGCCGCGAGGTTGGCACGGCTATCTGGTACCGTCATCGCCTCATCCGCACGTTTTTGGTTCAGGAGCTCGGTGTCGAATTTGAGCGAGCCGATTCCGAGGCATGCATGATGGAGCATGCGCTATCCGAGGACACGATGAGCCGCTGGCTCGCCTATCTCGAAAAGCAGGGAATCAGCGTCGAGGAATAGCGGGATATATATGGATACGAGTTATTACAACCGCTTTGGTGCCGAGGAACTTACGCGCCGCTTGTCGAGCGAGACCCTGTTGGCGCAGGGCCCCATGGGCAGTGTTTTGTTGAGTGAGTACGATGCCGCCGACATTCCACCGGCGTTTTGGAATCTGGCAGAGCCGCAGACCGTTTCTCGTATCCATCGCTTGTATGTCGCCGCCGGCGCGCAGGTGCTCATTACCAACACCTTTCAGGCATCAAGCTATGCCCTCAAGCACGACCAGATTGCGCCGTCCGTGGCGGAGGTCAATCGCGGGGCCGTCGACGATGCCCGCCAGGCGCACCCTCAGCTGCTGCTGGGCTCGATGGGCCCGATCGGTATTGAGTGGTTTGCCGAGGACTCTGCCGAGTATCGTGAAATCCGAGGCATTGCGCGCGAACAGGCGCACGCCTTGCTCAATGCTGGTGTTGACGGTCTGCTGATCGAGACGGTGACGTCTATCCGTAATTTGCAGCCCATGCTTGCCGGCGCCCGAGACGCCGCCGACGGCATGCCTGTTCTGGTGAGTTTTGTCGTTGACGATAAAGGCGACCTGTTGGGCGATGGCCTCAACATCGAGGCAGCCGTTTTGTACGCCGAAAAACACGGCGCAAACTCGGTTGGTGTTAATTGCTGTTCGCTTGCGGCCGCGAACGCGGCGGTGCCCAGGATGGTTGCATCGGCGACTACTCCCGTCACGGTGCGTCCCAACGTGGGCGATCCGGTCCAGACTCAGGATGGCCCCGTATGGCACGAGAACCCCGAAGCTTTCGCGCGCGCATGCATCGAATGGAGGCATGCCGGTGCCGCAATGGTGGGCAGTTGCTGTGGAACCACGGCAATCACTACGGCAGCGATGGCCGAGGCGCTCGATATATAAAGGGCAAAACCGCTCCATACGGGGCGGTTTTTTTATTGCCTGCATGTCCTCGGCAGCATTTGCCCAAATGGTGAATGCTGGTGCCGGCAGGTTGCCGAGTGCATGTTGCGGGTATACCCCATGCGTACCATGATCCAAACACTGCGAGGTGTCTGCGCGTGTGCGCGATAATTCATTTTGGAACTGACGGTTGGCGCGCTCGCGTCGATGAGGACTTCACTGCCGATAACGTTGCCCGTATCGCCGATGCCGTCGGCGAGTTGTGGCAAAAGACCAATCCGGGCAAAACGGTATATATAGGGTTCGATACCCGGCCCCTGGCGCGCGAGTTCGCTGAGCTTGCGGCGGGCGTGCTAGCGGCGCACGGGCTAGACGCCGTGCTCGCTTCGCGACCTGTCCCGACCCCTGCCCTTACGTGGGCGGCGGCTTATGACGGTGAGGCGTGCGGCGCGCTCATGGTGACGGGGTCCCATCATCCGCAGGGCTATCTGTGCCTCAAGATTCGCATGGGTGACGGCTCGACCGCCAACCAGGATGTCATCGAAGAGCTCGAAGAGACCATGGCTCCCGAGCCAACGGGGATCGAGGGGCAATATCGCACCGCGGATATCATTCCTGACTATATGCAGACGGTGGCATCGTTTGTCGATGCCGAAGCCATCCGCGCCGCGCACCTGCGCGTGGTTGTCGATCCCATGGGCGGCGCAGCCCAGGGCTATCTAGCCGACTTGCTGCGCGAGCTTGGCGTTGAGGTGCACGAGATTCACGCCGGGCAGGCGTCTGACCAAGAAGATATCTGCCCCGACCCCGTTGAGCCGTGGGTGGACGCTTGCGAGCGCACGGTTATCGAGGACGGAGCTTGCGCTGGCCTGGTGACCGACGGCGACGCTGACCGTATCGGCGCGGTTGACGAGCGCGGCAGATATATACATCCGCATCAGATCATGGCGCTCGTTTTGGGCGACTTGGTTCAATTTCGTAATTTGAAGGGGCGCGTCGTCGTCAATCTTTCATGCTCGACGCTCGTGCGCCGCATTGCCGATGCGCTTGGCTGCCGCGTGACCGTCAAACCAGTCGGTTTCAAATATATAGCGGCAGAGATGAAGAAGGGCGGCGTCCTCATGGGCGGCGAAGAAGCCGGTGGTATCGGCATCGCCGCGCATATGCCCGAGCGCGATGGAATCCTCGCCTGTCTGATTCTGTGTGAGCTTATGGCAAAGACGGACGCGCCTTTGGGCGTTCTGGTCGACCAACTCGAGGACAGTTTTGGTAAGACGAGTTACGGTCGACGCGATTTGCGCCTTGAGGCCGAAGATGCCGAAACGTTACGAACCCTGCTGCCGGGCGTAAACCCCAAGTCGATTTGTGGCAAGGTGCCGCAAAACGTTAGTCATATGGACGGCTTGCGTCTGTCATTTGAGGATGACACGTGGCTGCTGGTCCGTCCTAGCGGGACCGAACCAGTGGTGCGCGTCTACGCCGAGGGGTTCTCGGTGGAAGAACGCGATGAGTTGCTCGATGCTGGCTGTGCTTTAGCTAGGGGGACGTATCCGCTTTAACCATGAGACTGCCTTATATAAAGAGATGCTCGGCGAGCGGTAGTTAACGGCTGGCAAACGTTAGTCGGATTACAAGATGTGTAGGAAATGTGTACGCCCAGATTCCCGCCCCCGGGGCCCCTCCGGTCTGGCAATATATCTCCTTGCCGCGCGGC
>CABVAS010000152.1 GCA_902496375.1 uncultured Collinsella sp. | reverse complement strand
ACCATCGTCGCCGCGATCCTGCTGTTTGTGGGCGCCGGCATCAGCTTTAAGTCCACGCCGGGCGCCATCAAGACCGGCATCGTCGTGCTGATTCCCAAGCTGGTCGTCGCAGCGGCTCTCGGCTTGGGTGTGGCATATTTCTTTAACGACAACTTCCTGGGCCTGAGCTCTGTGTCTATCATCGGCGGCATCACGTTTTGCAACATGGCGCTCTATACGGGCATCATGGGCGAGTTCGGCGATGAGTCCGAGCAGGGCGCCGTCGGTATCCTGTTCTTTACGGCCGGCCCCGCCGTCACGATGATCATCCTCGGTGTCTCGGGTCTCGCCAACATCCCCGTCGGCACTATCATCGGATCCATCCTGCCGCTTGTTATCGGCATGGTCCTGGGCAACTTGTTCCCGTTTATCAAGAACCTGCTGGTCCCCGGCGCCAATCCCGCGATCGCTGTCATCGGATTTCAGCTCGGTGCGTCCATGAGCCTGTCGAGCTTTATCACCGGCGGTATTTCCGGCATCTTGCTGGGCCTTGTCACGCTGTTTGTCGTCGGTCCCATCACCTTTGCGTTCGAGCGCCTGTGCGGTGGTAACGGCAAGGCTGCCGTGGCTTGTTCCACCATCGCCGGCACGGCTATGACCACGCCGGTTGCCCTCGCCGAGGTCGCGCCACGCTATGCCGAGCTTGCGCCCACCGCGTATGCGCAGATCGCCACCGCCGTTATCATCACGGCAATCATGGCGCCGATTCTGACCGGCTGGGTCGACAAGAAGTTCTGCCAGGGCAAGGAGGACCTGTCGCCTGCCGGTGTCGAGGCCATCGAGGAGGCCGTCGCGACCGACATCGACGGCGAGTAATCGTCGACGCGAGTCAATTAAGCCGGCGTGTGCAATTCGCGCCGTCAGAGCGCCCGAACGAGAGCTGTCTTACAGCAACGTTCGGGCGCTCTGCTATTATTCCCTTTACCCCTGCGGAGTAAGGGGCGTTTATTGCCCAGACACGAATCGGGCGATTCTGACCACTTGGATATTGAAGGGAGGGCGTCTAGTGGTTAAGGCACTCAAGATCGAGATATTCCTGCTGTGCATGATTATTCTTATCGGGCTTGCCGTGCGAAGCCGTCGCTCCCTGTTCTCGAGCACCCAGCAGCTTTTGTTTAGCATGCTGGGCTACACGTCTGCTGCCTACATTTTCTTCGATATGATCTGGACGCTCTCGGACGGCGTGAGCACTCCTGTAGGCATCACGGCCAACTGGATTTCCAACGCGGTTTCGTTTTCGCTGTTCGCCATCGCGTGCCTCATTTGGTTTTTCTATTCCGAGACGATGCAGGGCTCACGGCTCCTGACCACGCCCTACAGGGCGGTACTTTTAACGTTGCCAACCGCATTGGTGGTCGTGCTGGCATTTACCAGCTACTGGACGCACGCTATGTTCTATATCGATGTGCAGGGCGTATATCGTCGCGGCTTTGCTTATATGATCCAGCCCATCGTGAGCTACTGCTACGTCGTATATACGTCCTTGCATGCCTTTATTCAGGCTCGAAAAGTCGAAAGCCTGCAAAAGAAGGCCATTTATCGCACCCTCGCCTTTTTTGCGGTTCCCGCTCTGGTGGGCGGTACCTTCCAGGTTTTGTTTTCGGTACCGGGCCTTTGCGTCGGTATAACGCTGAGCATCCTGCTGCTCTACATCATCTGCCAGGAGCAGCTGATCTCGACCGACCCGTTGACTGGCCTTAACAATCGCAACCGTTTTGAGACCTATATGCTGTCGCTGTTCTCGGGTACTGACCAGGCCGAGGGTGTGTATCTGCTGATGATGGATGCTGACGGTTTTAAGCAGATTAACGATCACTATGGACATGTTGAGGGCGACCATGCTCTTCAGGTTGTTGCGACGGCGCTCAAGGACGTCTGCTCGCCGGCTGGTGGCTTTATCGCACGTTATGGTGGCGATGAGTTTGTGGTGCTCCAAAAGGCAGCGGCGGAACAGGACATCATAGACCTGTGTTCGGCGATTGACGACGAGCTCGCTCGTGCCGAGGTACCGTATGCATTGCGGATGTCCATCGGTTACGCGCGGGTCGGCGATAGTGTTGATACCTGGCAAGACTTACTTCGCGCTGCCGATGCGGAGCTCTACCGCGTCAAGGCCGAGAAAAAGAAAGCCGGCATCCAGATACGCTAGGAAAAGGGTCGCACGCTTGCGTGCGTGGCGGCCCTCAGCTCATCGATGTATTCCATTAAGCTAAAGTATGCGAATGCCCTTCCTAAAAAGGTGAGCTCGCTAGGCTTTTTTGGGTTTGTTGACAATGATGATGCCGCCGCAGACCAACAGCAGGGCAACTATGACGGTAACGGGGCTCGTGCCAGCGCCCTCGCCGAGCAGCAGCGCGCTCAGCAGCACGCCAAAGACCGGGTTCATAAAGCCAAAGACCGAGACGCGGCTGACGGGGTTGACGGCAAGCAGGCGCGACCACAGCGAGTACGCGACGGCGGAAATGAGTGCCATATAAATGATGAGCGCGATGGCGGGGGCGATTTCGGTGGGGGACAACGTGCCGCCCATCAAAAACCCGATGGCGGTAAGGACCACGCCACCGACTAAAAACTGCCACCCGGCAAGCAAGACGCCGTCGTGCTCGCGCGAGAAGATGCCAATCAGGCAGGTCGAAAGGGCACCCGCGACGGTGGAGGCTAGGATAAAGCCCTCGCCATCGAGCGTGAAGCCAAAGGTGCCATCCGCGCCCGAAAGGTTGACGAGCGCGACGCCTGTAAAGCCCAACGCGCAGCCAAGCACCTTGGCCGTATTGAGCTTCTCGGTGTGAAATGCCAGGGCGGCAAAGAGGATTGCGAGGAAGTTGGCGCTGGCCTCGATAATGGAGCTCGACATGGCGCTGGCGCGCGAGAGGCCCAGGTAGAAAAAGAAGTACTGCCCGATAGTCTGGAAGAGCGACAAGATAAAGATGGGCTTGATGTCGCGAGCGCGCGGAATGAGGGGGCGGCGTTGGGCTGCGCTCATCCCAACGATAACCAGGGCGCCGGCAAGCGTGAAGCGCAAGCCCGCAAAGAGCAGCTGCGAGGCGCTATCGTGCGCCGGGATACCAAAGAGTGCGTAGCCGATCTTGATGCAGGGAAAGGCCGATCCCCAGAGCGCACAGCAAACAAGACAGCCCAGGATGAGTCCGGGCAGGGTGGCGAGATACGGCTTGCGGCTTTCCATGATGTCCTTCCTGCATGCGCGAAGCAAAAAAGAACCCGCCACCGGATGTGTCGGTGGCGGGTGTTGTTACCCGAAGGGATTGTACCCGATGGGAAAGGTTTAAGCGAAGTAGGCCACGCCGCTCTCAAAGATCGGCATGAACTTATCGCCGGGGACATGCTCGGGCACGTTGCGGTACAGGTTGTCGCCGCGACGCTCGGCATGGCCCATCTTGCCCAGGACGCGGCCGTCGGGGCTCGTGATGCCCTCGATGGCGAGTGCGGAGCCGTTGGGGTTGACGGAGAGATCCATGCTGGGCTTGCCGTTCTCGCCCACGTACTGCGTGGCGACCTGGCCGTTGGCGATCAGCTGGGCGAGCACTTCGTCATTGGCGACAAAGCGGCCCTCGCCGTGGCTGATGGCGACGGTGTAGGGGTCGTCCAGGCTGCACTGCGACAGCCACGGGGACAAGTTGGACGAGATGCGGGTGCGCACCAGACGGCTCTGGTGGCGACCGATGGTGTTGAACGTCAACGTGGGCGCATCGGGCGTGGCGTCGACGATGTCGCCGTAGGGCACCAGGCCGAGCTTGATCAGGGCCTGGAAGCCGTTGCAGATGCCCAGCATCAGGCCATCGCGGGCCTTGAGCAGGTCGCGGACTGCCTCGGTGACCTCGGGAGCGCGGAAGAACGCCGTGATGAACTTGGCAGAGCCGTCGGGCTCGTCGCCGCCCGAGAAGCCGCCGGGGATCATAACGATCTGGCTTGCACGAATGCGGCGGGCAAGCTCATGGGTGCTCTCGGCGACGGCCTCGGGCGTGAGGTTGTTGATCACGAAGGTGTCGGCCTCGGCGCCGGCGGCACGGAAGGCGCGGGCGCTATCGTACTCGCAGTTGTTTCCGGGGAACACGGGGATTACCACGCGCGGGCGGGCGATCTTGGCGCCGCCGTACACGTGGATATCCTTGGTACGGAAGTCGATGGTCTCGACCTCGGCGGACTCGCCGGCGCTGCGGTAGGCAAAGACGCCCTCGATGCCGCTCTCCCAGGCTTCCTGGAGCTCGGAGAGCTCGATGACTTCGGAGCCGGTGTCGATGACATAGCCCTCGACGGTGGTGCCCAGGGGCTCGACGACAACGCCGTTGGCGACCTCGGGCAGCTCGGCATCCTCGGCGAGCTCGACGATAAAGCTGCCATAGAGCGGGGTGAAGAGGCTCTCCACGTCCACATCTTCGGCAAGCTCGATACCGATTTGGTTGCCGACACACATCTTAAAGAGGCTCTCGGCGCCGCAGCCGTAGCCGGGCGTGGAGATGGCCAGGGCGTTGCCGGTAGCAGTGAGCGCCTCGACGGCGTCAAATGCGGCGAGCAGCTGCTGAGCATCGGGGCGGTAGTCCTCGCCATAGGTG
>CABVAS010000151.1 GCA_902496375.1 uncultured Collinsella sp. | reverse complement strand
CGGCACGTCGTCGGTGCCCGCGGCAAGCTCAATCACGTTGGCATGCTTCTCGACGGGCACGGACTCGCCGGTAAGGGCGGCCTCCTCGATCTTCATCGTGGCGCTCTCGAGCACGCGGCAGTCGGCCGGGACGGAGTCGCCCGCCTCGAGCATGATCACGTCACCGGGCACGAGCTCGGCGCTCGGCAGGTGCACGAGCTTGCCGTCGCGCAGCACCTTGGACTGCGCCGCGCTCATCTCCTGCAGGGCCTCGAGAGCCTCCTCGCTTTTAGCCTCCTGGACCACGCCCAGCACCGAGTTGACGATAACGACGAACATGATGATGGCGACATCGGCAAAGTCCGCCTCGCCCTTGACCATGCCCGTGAGCGCGCTGATGACGGCGGCAACGATCAGCATGATGACCATGGGGTCGGCCATCTGCTCAAAGAAGCGCTTCCACAACGGCGTCTTCTCGGCTTCCTCGAGCTTGTTAGGGCCTGTCTTGGCGAGGCGCGACGACGCCTCGTCGTTGCTCAGGCCGAGGTTCTCATCGACACCTTGGTCGCTGAGTACCTCCGCCGCGGCGGACAGGTATTCCTTTTGCATATAGAGTCCCCTCCTGGGATTCGGGCCACTCAGCAGATTGATGCCCGATCATAATTCCCAGGAGAAGGGCAAGGGCTCATCAAGGCTGCCGTGCTGAGCGGCAGTTGATAGTGGAGCTATGGTACCCCAAAGCGGTGCGTCTAGCCAAAACATTCCAATTGGAAACACGGCTCGAGTGCAACGATGCAGACCGTGTGATGCTCAACATTGATAAAACGTTTTTTCTTCGGCGCATCGTCAAACTGAAATATCGCCCAGATAGCAGCGGTCAGAACGGTTGGTAAAGATTTTTCACGTACCGTTTTTACCGCAAAAAATGAACTTCTAATTCGGCATACGGTCGATTTTTTGGGGTATTCGGTCGGCATTTCGTTATAATCATCTCAGTTTTATTTCTTATGGTTTATCTATCAGCGCAAGACGATGTCAGATGGAGGTCTGAATGTACAAGCGCACCAAGATTGTATGCACCATGGGTCCCGCCTGCGATAGCGACGAGACCATCCGCGAGATGATCAAGGCGGGCATGAACGTCGCCCGTTTTAACTTCTCGCACGGATCCTACGACGAGCACCACGGTCGCATCGAGCGCGTCCGTCGTATTTCCAAGGAGCTCGGTCTGCCCGTCGGCATCCTGCTCGACACCAAGGGCCCCGAGGTCCGCACCGGCCTTCTGGTCGATGGCAAGAAGGTTGCCGTCAAGACCGGCGATAAGATCGTCGTCACCGCCCAGCCCACGTCCGAGGATTTCCACGGCACCGCTGAGCACATCTCCCTCGACTACCTGGCTCTGCCCTCCGAGGTCGAGAAGGGCTCCCTTATCCTGATCGATGACGGTCTGGTTGCCCTCGAGGTCGAGTCCGTCGACGGCCAGGACATGACCTGCGTCGTTAAGAACGACGGCCTGATCGGCGAGCGCAAGGGCGTCAACATGCCCAACGTCAACATCTCGCTGCCCGCCATCACCGAGCGCGATCGTCAGGACATCCTCTTTGGCCTGACCGAGAACATCGACTACATCGCCGCTTCCTTCATCCGTGACGGCGAGTCCGTCCGCGGCATCCGCGAGCTTTGCCGCGAGAACGGTGGCGAGCACGTGACGATCTTCCCGAAGATCGAGTGCGCCCTGGGCGTCGAGAACTTCGACGAGATCCTCGAGGCTTCCGACGGCATCATGGTCGCCCGTGGCGACCTGGGCATCGAGATCAAGCCCGAGCTCGTTCCGCACATCCAGAAGGAGATCATCGCCAAGTGCAACGCGGCCTACAAGCCCGTTATCACCGCTACGCAGATGCTCGACTCCATGCAGCAGAACCCGCGCCCGACGCGCGCCGAGGTTGCCGACGTTGCTAACGCCATCTACGACGGCACCGACGCCGTTATGCTCTCTGGCGAGTCCGCTGCCGGTAAGTACCCGGTCGAGGCCGTCAAGATGCAGGCCAGCATTGCTCTCGAGACCGAGAAGTACCTCCCGGCCCACGCTCCGCTCGAGGTTCCGGCCGACGCTCATGGCACCCGCGTCGTCAACAACGTTGTGGGTATGTCCGCTGTGAACATGGCCACCACCGTTGGCGCCAAGTGCATCACCGTGCCGACGACCACCGGTCGTACCGCTCGCCTGATTTCGCACTTCCGTCCCAACATGCCGATCTGCGCGTTCTCCCGCCACGAGTGGGCCGTCCAGCAGATGATCATGTACTGGGGCGTTATCCCGCATCAGGCCGAGATTACCCAGGGCACCGTCAACGGCACGATCGTCAAGGCGATCGAGACCGCTAAGGAGCTCGGCTACGTCGAGGCCGGCGACCTGACCGTCGCTACCGCCGGCGATCCCCGCATGAGCGTCCAGCTCGAGGACAAGGTCTCCTCGACCAACGTCGCTTACGTCGCTCAGGTGCGCTAAAACGCACTTGCAAGCATACTTGCATTGCAAAGGGCCCGGAAGGCTTCGCCTTCCGGGCCCTTTTTCTGTGCCAATGCCGCCGCACGGCAAAACACGCACTCATTTCTTTACCAAAAGCGCGAAATCCACCCTTCGAGGCCAAAAAATAAAGCCCCAAGCGCTAAAAGTGTTCGCCCGGTGGCAAACCCACACCTCACACAGGGCTGATAAATCGTTTTAGCAAGAACCAAATCGACCTGGTTTTCGGAAGTATGCGGCAAATTCTGGAACCTCCGAGCACACCCTGTTTTTTCGCAACAAAATGCCTGATAAACTAGCCTCAAAAGCCAGGTCCGCTCATAGGGTTCAGATTTTGCCGCATACTTCCGGATTGACGCTGGCATCACTCGCTTCAAAGAGGTGATTTCGGCCAGGAGGGCATTATGGACCTGACGCTTTGTGGGCAATCCGCCTTTAACTACTACCGCATCCCGCCGCAGGTATTAGGCCTTTACCCCGCCATTAGCCTTGGCAATATGGATCGCAGATGTTGTGGCCTCGGAAGTCATGCAGTTGTAAAAGACCTGCTTCACGCACCACTTCACAGGCTTGTATTCACTCGGGCACAATCCGGGTCGCGAAGCCTGTTTAAATCGCACCTCCTGACCCAAGAACCACCTCCGGGGCCGTTTAGGCAGACTGAACATGGGTTTGATGTCACGTCACCGGAGTTCACGCTGCTCAACCTTGCTACGCAGGTTTCACGCAACCAGTTACTCATGGCTTGCTACGAGATGTGCGGCTCCTTTGCAGTGTTTAAGCCCTGCGAGCGAACGCAACAACAACTCGATGAAGCTATTTCGCTTAAGTTCATTCCACCCAACTGCGGCTGGGAGCGAGTTAACGACACCAAGGGCAATGACACCAACTTGTGGAAGCGCACGCCGCTTCTTACCGCAACGGATATCGCCGCGTTCGCCAAGCAAGCCGCAGGCCTGCGCGGCGTCAAACAACTGCGCTGGGCGGCCGAGCACATGACGGGGCAGGCCGCCTCGCCCTTCGAAGTACAGACCTCCATGCTTATCTCGCTCCCCCGCGACGAGGGCGGCCAGGGCATCGAGATCGCCAACAACGCGCGCATCCCGCTCAGTGAAGCCGCACGTTCGCTGTATGACAAAACCTGCTGCTACGCCGATATCCTCATCGAAAGCGCCACCGACAGCATGGACGTCATTCTGGAATGCCAAGGCCGCTCTGCCCACGACAGCGATGCCGCGAGCCTCTCCGATGCCGAGCGCGCCACCGCACTCACAAGCATGGGCTACGACGTCATCCAAATTACCTATGACCAGATCAAGGAGAAGAAGAGCTTCGACCACATAGCCGAGCTCATCCATAAAAAGGCCGGGCTTCCCCACATCCCAAAGACCAAACAGGAACGCATTGCCGAAGATACCTTACGGCAAGAGCTACTTGTCGATTGGGTTGAGCTATTCACTGCCGGGCCGGCCAGCTAGCAGCTAGCAATCAGGGGCAGCGCAGGCACATCGGGCGATTCGACACGGGCGGCAAAACCCGCCTCGGTCAGCTCGATGACCTCGGTAAACGTCGCATCGAAAAACTCCTCGGTTAGCAGGCGATACGGCGGATGATCGGGCTCACCGGGGTTTTCGCGCACGATCTCGTGCATAACGCCGATGGTCTTGAGCACATATTCTTTATGGATGGGATACTGCCCAAAACGTGCCGCAGCGGTATACAGGCGATCGGTCGCACGCGGGATGGAAACAATGCCGAGCGTCTTGCCAAACCAGTCAAAGTCGCCTTGCTTTTTAATGCGGAACTCCTCGCACGGCTTGCCGCCGTGCGCCTCCAGGTACTGATTCACGCGCGTATTCCATACGGTATCGGCCACCAGATGCGACCAGACACCCAGTGTCAAATCGAGCAACGACTGCGCCACGTCCTCGGACGCAAGCGAGAACTCACAGGCGCCGGGACCGGCAACCGGCTCGGCATCCTTGTAGCGCTGGGGATAGTGCACGCGATTCAGTCGCTCGCGCTCCTCGACAATCGAGGTAGCAGCGGCTGGCGCACCGGTGGGCGAACTTTTAAGCAACGGTGCCACATAGGTATCCCAGAAC
>CABVAS010000150.1 GCA_902496375.1 uncultured Collinsella sp. | reverse complement strand
TTTTGGCATGTGGAACGGCAAAACCGGCGACAAGGCCAGTCTCGGCCTCGTTCTCGCGAGCCATGAAGGCAGTCTCTACGGCAGATGCGTCGTCAGCAAAGCCGAGCTCGACGGCCTGATCGGACAAATAATGCAGGGCATCCTCGCGCGAGGCGGCGGTATACCCTATCGTCACTTGGTTGGCAGATACAA
Organism: uncultured Collinsella sp.; assembly: GCA_902496375.1. GTDB lineage: Bacteria > Actinomycetota > Coriobacteriia > Coriobacteriales > Coriobacteriaceae > Collinsella. The sequence continues at coordinate 4,426 of CABVAS010000150.1, read as the reverse complement.
ATCCCATGGAAACCTTCCTTACAACACAGACCTGACCGCAGCTTCGATGCCGTCGGCGTCCAAACCGTACTTGTGCAGCAAATCGACCGCAGGGCCGGACTCGCCATACACATCGCGCACGCCGACGCGACGCATCGGCACCGGATACTGCTCCGCTAGCACCGAGGCAACGGCCTCGCCAAGACCGCCGATAATCGAATGCTCCTCGGCAGTGACCACGCGACCGGTCTTCTTGGCGCTGGCTACAACCAGGCGTTCGTCGAGCGGCTTGATCGTATGCATGTTGATGACCTCGGCATCGATGCCATCGGCAGCGAGCGCCTCGGCAGCCTCAAGCGCCTCGGCGACCATAAGGCCACAAGCGATGATGGTCACATCGGACCCCTCGCGCACGACCACGCCGCGACCAATCTTGAACTCATAGTCCTCGCAGTCGTTGATGACCGGTGTTGCCAGGCGGCCGAAGCGCATGTAAACCGGGCCCTCAAACTCATAGGCGGCGCGCACACAGGCACGAGCCTCGACGTCGTCGGCGGGAACGACCACCGTCATACCCGGAATCGTGCGCATGAGTGCGATATCCTCGCAGCACTGGTGCGTGGCGCCGTCCTCGCCCACCGAAATGCCGGCATGAGTAGCGCCAATCTTGACGTTGAGGTGCGGGTAGCCGATGGAATTGCGGACCTGCTCGTAGGCGCGACCGGCGGCAAACATCGCAAAGGTGCTCGCAAAAGCAACGCGGCCCGTGGTCGCGATGCCGGCGGCAAGACCCATCAGGTTGCTCTCGGCAATGCCGGCGTCGTAGAAGCGCTCAGGGTGCGCAGCCTTAAACTTACCGGTCTGCGTGGCGGCGGCCAGGTCGGCATCGAGAACCACAAAGTCATCGCGCTCATTGCCCAGCTCGACAAGTGCCTCGCCATAGCTAACGCGCGTGGCGACTTTCTTGACGTCTGCCATTAGAGCTCCTCCCCTGCTGCTGCGAGCTCGGCCATGGCCTGCTCAAACTGTTCATCGTTGGGTGCCTTGCCGTGCCAGCCCACCTGGTTTTCCATAAAGGAGACGCCCTTGCCCTTCACCGTCTCGGCGATAATGGCCACGGGCGAGTCGCTCACTTTGCGGGCCTCGGCAAAGGCGGCGGCAATCTGCGCCATGTCGTTACCGTCGGCGAGCTCGATCACATGCCACTTAAAGGCGCGGAACTTGTCAGCGAGCGGCATGGCCGAGTTGACTTCATCGATCGTGCCGTCAATCTGCAAGCCGTTGTGGTCGACGACGGCAACAAGATTGTCGAGCGCATGGTTGCCGGCGAACATGGCCGCCTCCCACACCTGGCCTTCCTCGCACTCACCGTCGCCCAGCAACGTGTAGACACGGTAGCCGTCGCCCCAGTGCTTAGCGGCAAGCGCCATTCCAACTGCAGCAGAGATGCCCTGACCGAGCGATCCGGTGGACATATCGATGCCAGGGGCGTCGTTCATGTTGGGATGGCCCTGCAGTCGGCTGCCAATATGACGGAGCGTCTCGAGCTCTTCGACGGGAAAATAGCCGCGATTTGCCAACACCGAATACAGGCCCGGCGCCGCGTGACCCTTGGAGAGCACAAAGCGATCGCGATCGGCCTTGTGAGGGTCGGCAGGATCGATATTCATTTCCTCAAAGTACAGATACGTCATGATGTCGGCAGCACCGAGCGATCCACCCGGGTGTCCCGACTTGGCCGCGTGAACCGCAGTCACGACACCCTTCCTGACCTCATTGGCGACCTTCGCCAGCTCCTGGTTGGTCATACGAATTCCTCTCTTGAGAACAACCCCGGCACCGGATGACGCGATGCCGGGGCAATCCACTCGTTAAGCCTGAGCGACGACCTTCTGCCAGTCAGCCTCAAAAGAGGCGAGGCCCTGGTCGGTCAGCGGATGATGCAGGCACTTCTTGAGAGCGGCCATGGGCACGGTCGCAATATCGGCACCGAGTAGCGCGGCCTGGGTCACGTGGTTGGGCGTACGAACCGAGGCGGTGATGATCTCGACGGTGTCGTCGACGTTCTTGCCCGTCCAGTCGTAGTTCTTAATGCAGGTCACGACGTTGTCGAGCTGCGAGATACCGTCCTCGGCGATGTCATCGAAACGACCGACAAACGGGCTGATGTAGCGAGCACCGGCATTGGCGGCCATAAGGGCCTGCGTCGGCGAGAAGACGAGCGTCATGTTGACGCGCACGCCAGCATCGGCCAGTGCACGGCAGGCGGCAAGGCCGGCCTCGCACACGGGAAGCTTGACCACGATGTTGGGGGCGAGGGCGGCAAGGCGCTTGCCCTCCTCGATCATACCCTCGGCAGTGGTAGCGGTAGACTCGGCGGAAACGGGCAGGCCCTCGCAGAGCTCGGCAATCTTGAGCATATGCGGCTCAAAGTCGGCAAGCTTGCCGCCGGTCTTGGCGTACAGGGACGGGTTGGTGGTAACACCGGCCAGGCAGCCCCAGCTCTTGGCCTCGGCGATCTCGTCCAGATTGGCAGTATCGATAAAGAACTTCATGGTGCAAACTCCTTCGAAGGAATCCAAAACTCAAAAAATAGGACAAAGGGGATGTCCCTTTGTCCTATGTGCCGGGCCTGCGGCTGGGACATGCCCCAGGCCCGGCGTCGTGTAGGAAAAGCTACTTAGTCCTCGAGAGCCTTCTCGATGCGGCTCGTGACGCCCTTGAGGTTAAGACCGACGACGTACTGCTTGATCGGGCGCTTGATGTGCTCGATCACAAAGCGCTTGCCGTCGATGTCCTGGGCAGCGAGGTTGCGATAGAGCTTCTCGACCTGCTCCTTGACCTCGGGATCGTTGAACGCATAGTGGCCGGAGACATCCAGGATCTTCAGGCTGAGCTCATCGTCGGCAAGGATGTCATCGACCTGCAGGTTGACGTCGTCGCCAGTCATCCACTTGCGCCAGCGCTCGGTCTTGATAGCCTTGACCAGCAGCGTGTGATACAGGTCGGAGGGGTCATCGCACAGACCGTTGTCGACCAGGATCTGCTCGGTGGCGCAGAGCTTGAGGTAGGCGCGGGTCTCCTCGGTGCCATACTGCGGAGCGACGTTGGAGGCGGTCACGTGTGCCGGGATGTGCTCGAGCAGCGTCGCGTCGTCCAGATAGTCGGCGTTGTGCTCCTTCAGGCCCACGCCATAGCGCTTGGCCATATCGGCAAGCTCGCGGGCGTTCTTGAAGTTGTAGTGACCGACCTGCTCCGTCCAGCGGGTAAGGGTGCCGGTCTGGCCGACGATAAAGGTGGGCATGGGGCAGCCGCGCTTCTCGAGCTCGGGCTGCAGCTGAGAAATGAACTCCTCGTACTTATCGGTAGAGGTCAAGCCGCCATTGGTCTCCTCGGTACCGACCTCATAGGCGACCTCGGGCAGGTTATGCTCGCGACGGTACTGCTCAAGGTAGTCGATAAGATCGATCGTGCGGCGAAGCACCACGTCGAGCGGAATAACCTTGCCGATCTGATAGGGGTCCTTGGTGGGGTCGACCATCAGCAGGTCAAAGCCCGCCTCCATGTCGGCGACGAAGGACTTGCGGGCGAGCTCCATGGCCTCGTCCTCGGGCAGGTGGGCGTTACGCTCCTCGTCGCGCTGCCACGGACCGCCGTGATCGCGGCACAGGTAGTACGGACCGGTGTAACCCACCTCGTCGGCAACCTTCTTGATGTCGGCGGCAAAGCGCGTCTGGTCCCAACCGTTGACGTAGCCGGCGCCCATCTCGTCCATATCGACCTGGTTGCGGCTGGCGATAAACATGGGCGGGAAATCCTCGTCCTTGGCAAGCTCGAACACGGCCTGAATCAGGTTGGGGCTCATGGGGCCAATGCCGACCATGGTTGCGTGATCGCCGCTATCCTGCAGCTTGAGCATGCCCTGAACGGCCTGACGGATGGTGAGGTTGGACATTTTGTTCTCCTTCTCCAGAGGATTTTTGACAAAAGTTCCCTGGGACCCAGATGTGGGCCCTATCAGTACGGATGGATTTTGTTGTGTAGGGGCGGTTGTGCGGAGTCAAATCCATCCCTCCGCACAACCGGAGTCCTTAAAGGTTTACTTGGCCTGCTTATCGAGCGTGGGCTTCATGGCAATCAGGATTGCAGCGGCGACCACGGCGCCAATCACGATGTCCAGGCAGAACAGCGCGACGTTGTTGGTGGCAAGGGCGACGATAAAGCCACCGTGCGGGACGTAGCAGTCGATGCCCTGGAAGGCGGCAAGTGCCGCACCCACGGCAGAGCCGATGCAAATGCCGGGCAGGGTGTGACCGAGGTCCTTGACCGCGAAGGGGATAGCGCCCTCGGTAATACCGATGCAGCCCATGAACAGCGCGGAGATGCCCATCTGGCGGTCAGCGTCATCGAACTTGTTCTTGGCGATGAGCGCAGCGAGGCCACAGGC
>CABVAS010000149.1 GCA_902496375.1 uncultured Collinsella sp. | reverse complement strand
ACTTCCATGACCTCGCCGTTGGGATCAATCAGCGAAACGGTGGAACCGATGGAGACGGTCAGGTCGCCCGTGGTGGCAGCAACCTGAGCGTTGGCGAGGATGGCCTGGATCTCGGCAATACGAGCGGCGTTCTGGGCCTGCTTGTCCTTAGCGGCGTCGTACTCGGAGTTCTCCGAAAGGTCGCCGAACGCGCGGGCTTCCTTGATGTCCTCAACGATCTCCTTGGCGTAATCGCCCTCACGCCAAGCGAGCTCCTCGACGAGCTTCTGGCGGCCCTCAGCGGTCAGTACGATCTGGCTTGCGTCCATACGGATATCTCCCCAACTCTGATCAAACAATCAACTGTCAACAAAACGAAAAAGACCGGCTAGCCTGCGGGCAAGCCGGTCAGGTGCTCACCCCAAAGGGATGGGACTACTCTGCGTCCGCGTCGCTGTCCTCTGCCTGCTTCTTCTTGGCAGCAGCGAGCTTGGCCTCGAGCTCAGCGATCTCCTTGTCCTCCTCGGACTGCTCGACCACGACCTCCTCGGCCTGCTTGGTCTCGGCCTTATCGTCGCCCTCCATACCCTCGCGGATATTCTTGACGGTAGAGCCGAGGGACTTGCCGAGCTTCGGCAGGTTCTTGGGCCCGAAGATAATCAGGACAACGACGAGAATAATGATGAGCTCAGGAGCCCTCAGTCCAAACATGTAGACCTCCACAATACAGCGAGACAAGCTCGAATGAGTATACCGCGGGTATCGCGGTATCACAACACTAGCTAAAAAAAGGGACCGCAAGAAGCGGTCCCTCCTCATGCTCTGGTCGGGTTGACTGGATTTGAACCAGCGACCCCTGCGTCCCGAACGCAGTGCTCTACCAAACTGAGCCACAACCCGTTAGCTCGACTATAGTAACAAAGATTTTCGCCGCGTGCTAGAGAAATTTTTATTTCTTTGGCGCGTCAATTTGAACCGTGTTGGGAATAAGCTCAGTCGCGCAGGCCCACCAGCCACTTTGCAGGGCAGCGTCGGCAAGCCTTTCGGCCGTGCCCGCGGTGTCGCAAATGGCAAACGAGCAGGCACCCGATCCGCACACATCTATAGCAACTGCGCCGTCCTGCTTACGTAGCCAATCGAGAACCGTTTGAATCTGCGGCTCCATCTGTGCGGAAATGACACCCAGGTTGTTATGGATGAGCGCATATGCCGTCTCGGCATCACCAGCACGCAAGGCAGATGCAATTGCGCCGGGCTTGTCCGCAGGCACCGGGGCCTCGTCAAAACGTCGATAGGCTTCGATTGTCGAAACGCTCGCGTCGCGCGGCTTGACCAGCACGACGGGTGTTGCGGGCAGCGCGGGGTACTCAGTTGCCAGTACGTCTCCCCCACCTACGTAGAACGCAGGGCTCGCGTGCAAAAAGAACGGGACGTCAGCTCCAATGCCCCGCGCAATGTCATCGAGCGCGGGATCGGTGCGATCAATGCCCCAGAGCTCCGCCAAGGCGACAATGACCGCGGCCGCATCCGTCGAGGGGCCGCCCAAGCCGGCGCACAATGGAATGCACTTCTCAATCGTCACGCAGATGTTTGCCTCGCGACCATAATGCTCGGCCATGGCAACCGCAGCCCGATACGCCGTATTCTTTTGCATGGGAAATTCTGATGCCGGAACCGTCTGGACGGTCAGCGCCTGCGCCGGCGTGACCGTCACGGTATCGGAAAGACCGACGGCCGCCATCAGGGAATCGACCCTGTGGTAGCCGCGGGCGTCGCGCTCGGTATGAACCCCAAGGTAGAGGTTAATCTTTGCCGGCGCGGCAAGGGTGAGGGACCAATCGGTCACCGTTAGTGCTCCTCGAGCTGATTGCCGAGCGGGGTAAAGATATGTTCGCCGCTCTCGGGGTCGAACAGCTCGACCTGGCCGGTGAGAACATCGATATACTGGTAGGACTGACGCGACTTACGGCCGCGACGCTCCTCAACCTCGACGATAAAGACGGCGGGGTGGACGCTCTTGATGGTGCCCATGCGCTCGACGACGCGGGTGCGGCCCATGTTGGCCTTCACCTTGACGCGATCGCCCACCATATCGGTCAGCTTCTCGTGGATGTCGTCGACGTGATTGACTTCCATCTCTTCCATGAACAGGGCCTCCAGAAGGTGCAATTCAAAAAGGGGATAATACCCCTAAGATAGACAAAACTCTAATACTATAGCACCCTGTTGCGACCACGCGCAAGTAGCTAATTTGGCTACTTACAGATTGTCGGTATCGAGGACGATGGTGAATGGGCCGTCGTTGACGAGGTCGACTTTCATGTCGGCGCCAAAGATGCCGTGCGCTACGTGTTCAACATCTTGGCGAACGAGCGTCAGGAAGTATTCGTAGAGCTCGTTGGCCACATCGGGGGCGCCGGCATCCGTAAACGACGGACGGCGGCCGTGGCGACAGTCGGCAAACAGCGTGAACTGCGACACCACGAGCACCTCGCCGTCGACATCGGCAAGCGCTAGGTTGGTCTTGCCGTTCTCGTCCTCGTTAATGCGCAGGCCTCGGAGCTTACCCCACAGCTTGTCGGCCTCGGCACGCGTGTCGTCGTGGCCCACGCCCAGCAGCACCAGGTAGCCACGCCCAATGCGACCCACGCACTCGCCGTCGACCGTCACGCCGGCGTTGAGCACGCGCTGCACCACTGCACGCATGGCCTACTCCTCCCCCGTAAGTTTGGCGGACAAATGCTCGAGCGCGTGGAAGCGATGGCTGATAGCGTTCTTCTCGTCAGCCGTCAGCTCGGCCATGGTCTTGCCCGGCGTGTCGACCGGCAGGAACAGCGGGTCGTAGCCAAAACCATGGTCGCCGCGTCCCTCGTGTGCGATGACGCCCTCGCAAGCACCCTCGCCGTAGGTGACCAGGCCTTCTTGGTCGATGAGCGCAACGACGCTCATAAAGCGCGCGGTGCGGTCCTCGTCGGCAACGCCTTCCAAGTTCACGAGCAGCTTGGCATTGTTGGCGGCATCGTCGCCGTGCACGCCCGCATAGCGCGCGCTATACACGCCGGGCTCGCCGTCCAGCGCGTCGACGACCAGGCCGGAATCGTCGGCGATGGCCATAAGACCCGTCTCTTCGACCGCGGCCTGGGCCTTGATGATGGCGTTCTCCAAAAACGTCGTGCCGTTTTCCTCGGGATCCTCAAAATCGCCCAGCTGGCCGAGCGCCACAAAGCGCACCTCGGGCATGACCTTGCCCAAAATGGCCTCGATCTCGGTGAGCTTATGAGCATTGCCGGTTGCCACGACGATGGTCGCCGCCGGGTCGAGGGTGTCGATGTCGATCTTCTCAAGTGCCATGACTGGCCTCCTTGTCCTTATAGCAAAGCCTCCCAAGGGAAATTGGCCTCGAACCCTCACCCCTCATTGGCGGCAGAAACCTTACAGCTCAACTTTTCCGCAGATAAAACCTACCAAAATAAACCTGTCCCTTTTTGGCAGGCTAGGCGAGGGCTTGGCGCTGGAGCTCGATGAGCTCGGCGATGCCCTTGTCGCCCAGGTCGAGCAGGGCGTTGAGGCGTTTGCGGTCGAAGGGCGCCTGCTCGCCGGTGCCCTGGAGCTCGATCATCTCGCCGGTGTCGGTAGCGACGAGGTTCATGTCGACCTCGGCATGGCTGTCCTCGGAATAATCGAGGTCGAGCAGGGTGTTGCCGTCGACAACGCCCATGGAGATCGCAGCAACTTGACCGGTGAGCGGGATGCGCTCTATCTTGCCGGCCTCGACCCACATGGCGAGGGCATCATGCAGCGCCACCCAGGCGCCGGTAATGCTCGCCGTACGCGTACCGCCATCGGCCTGGATCACGTCGCAGTCGACGGTGACGGTGTACTCGCCGAGCGCCTTCATGTTGACGACGGTACGCAGGCTACGGCCAATGAGGCGCTCGATCTCCATGGAGCGGCCCTTGCGGTTAGCGTGCTCGCGCTTACAGCGCTTGCCGGTCGACGCCGGCAGCATGGCATACTCCGCGGTCACCCAACCTGCCTTGGCGCCCTTGCGCCAGCCAGGCACGCCCTCCTCAATGGTGGCGGCGCACAGCACGCGCGTGTCACCGAACTCGGCCAGGCACGAGCCGTGGGCATGCTTCATGACACCACGGGTGAGCTTGACCGGGCGCAGCTCGTCGGCAGCGCGACCGTTGGCGCGGTTGACCTGCATATACTCCATAAAAATATCCTTTCGGCAAAAGATGTGGCGAAGGCTTTGGTGGCTGCCTTACATCTATTTGAGCTCGTCGATATCAATGTGTTCGATGCTCTTGAGCGGCTGACCAAAGATAAAGCTGCCCGCCACCGCAAACTCGGCAATGTTATCAGCCGTCGTGGCAAAACGATGCTGCGGCTCGGCGGAGTCGCCCGCCAGCTGCTCGCGACGCGTGAGGATATCGGTCAGCTCGCGCGTGGTCTCCTCGGCGGAACTCACCACGCGCACGCCGGGTCCCAGTGCATGGCGGATAGGCCCCACGAGCAGCGGGAAGTGCGTGCAGCCGAGCACCACGGTATCGATACCGTGATCGCGCAGCGGCTCAACCGTGGCTCCGACCAGTGCGCGAACGGCCGGCGTATACCGACTCAGATGGTCTTTTGTCAGCC
>CABVAS010000148.1 GCA_902496375.1 uncultured Collinsella sp. | reverse complement strand
GACGTTCCCCGAGAACGTCCTGGCCGACGTCATCGCCGCCAATGGCCTGAAGCAGCTGCACACTGCCGAGACCGAGAAGTACGCCCACGTGACGTTCTTCCTCAACGGTGGCATCGAGGAGCCCAAGGAGGGCGAGGAGCGCGTGCTCGTCGCTTCCCCTAAGGTTGCTACCTACGATCTGCAGCCCGAGATGAGCGCTCCCGAGGTTACCGAGAAGCTCGTCGCCGCCATCAACGAGGATCGCGCTGATTTCTACATCGTGAACTTCGCGAACTGCGACATGGTTGGTCACACCGGTGTCTTCGACGCTGCCGTTAAGGCTGTCGAGGCTGTTGACGATGCCCTGTCCAAGGTTGTCCCGGCGATTCTCGCCAAGGGCGGCTTTGCGCTGATTACCGCCGACCATGGCAACGCCGATCACATGTTTGACGTTGCTTCCGACGGTTCCAAGCATCCGTTTACGGCTCACACCACCAACCGCGTGCCGTTCATCATCGTTGATGAGAAGGCCAAGCTCACCGGTATCGAGGACGGCCGTCTTTCCGATATCGCTCCGACCATGCTCACCATGGCTGGTATTGAGCCTTCCGCCGAGATGACGGGCCGCGTGCTCGCCACCGAGGCCTAATAGAAAACAAATACCGTTTTCTAGTAAGGGGGTTGTCCACAACCGGACAACCCCCTTTTTTTGGTATTTCTGCCATTTCCACCCCGTCCTTGAGTGGCAGGTAGGGGAGAGCGGGGGATTGTGGTACAGTACTGGAGTTTGAACTGTTCTATTAAGGAGCTTATCTATGGGTCCGTTCCAGATTCTTCTGTTTGTCGTTTGGGCTGTCTCTGCCGTGGCGCTGACGATTCTCGTCCTGATGCATTCCGGTAAGGGCACCGGCGTTTCGGATATGATCGCTAGCTCGCTGTATAACTCCAGCTCTGCCACGGGCGTCATGGAGCAGAACCTCGATCGCCTGACGGTAATTATGGCCGTTGTTTTTGCCGTGTGCGTCGTCCTGTGCATGTTCTTCTTCCCGCAGGGCATCGTCGGCTACTAAGCATCGGGGTATATACGTTTGCAATGGGTCTCGCAGGTGCGGGACCCTTTTTGTTTACATATTTGTAACAGAGTCAAAATATCCCCACATACTTCGCCCAACTAAAGAAATTCTCGACCGTTAACCGGAATTAGCCCCAAATCGTGCATAAAATGCGCTACTGTATTGCGAAACGTTGGTTCGTTGTGTATAACCAGCCATAGCAGCGGGCGGCGTTTTGATGGTTCGGATCGGATTGTCTCGACATATGTCCGACTGAACATTTCTTTGTCCTATCTCATAAGGAGGATGGCATGGCTGATTCTATGTTCCACCAGCCCGTTATGGGTCGTCGCGCCTTTGTTGGCGGCACCCTCGCTGCGAGCTCCATGGCTTTTCTTGCCGCATGCGGCAAGAAGGGCGGCGACACTTCCGGTTCTGAGTCCGGTTCGACGCTGAACTTCTACATCAACAACCCGGTCTGCATCGACCCCTACAATGTCCAGGAGGACCAGGGCACTCAGGTCGAGTACCAGCTCTTTGACGCTCTGACCTCTTATGACGCCGAGAAGGGCGAGATCGTTCCGCTGGCTTGCGAGTCCTTCGAGGCCAACGACGACGCCACCGAGTTCACCTTCAAGATCAAGAAGGCCAAGTTCCACAACGGTGACGACGTTACCTCCAAGTCCTTCAAGCTCGGTTGGGAGCGTCTGGTCAACACCAAGTCGGCCATCGCTACCGAGTATGGCCCTTCCGAGGTCTCCTATCACCTTTCCATGGTCGAGGGCTATGACGATCTGCTTGCCGGTAACGCTACTGAACTCAGCGGTGTTACCTGCCCCGACGATGAGACCCTCGTCGTCAAGCTGTCTTCCGCTTACGCCGACTTCCCCTTCGTCGCCTCTCACCCGGCTCTGGCCCCGGTTCCCGAGTGCGCCGAGTCCGATGCCAAGAGCTTCTATCTTGCACCGGTCGGTAACGGGCCGTTCATGATGGACGGCAAGTGGGAGGATGGTCAGGAGATCAACCTCAAGAAGTTCGACGATTACTATGGCGACAAGGCCAAGATCGATGGCATCCACTTCCAGGTCATCAAGGACATGGAGACCGCTTACAAGGAGTTCCAGGCCGGTAACCTCGATGTCTGCGACGTTCCCGTTGCTCAGATCGACGCTGCCAAGAAGGATCGCGGCGTGTCCAAGGATGGCTACACCATGGGTGACGGCGAGCGCATGCTGCTCGGCGCCGAGCCTTCCACCTACTACCTGACCTGCAACAACACGGCCGAGCCGTTCAACAACGCCGACCTGCGCAGGGGTATCTCCCTGGCCATCAACCGTGAGGCCATCTGCAAGACCATCTTCAAGGGTACCCGTACTCCTGCCGACGGCATTGTTCCTCCGGGCATCGATGGCTACAAGGAGGGCGCATGGGAGTTCTGCGCCTACGACGTCGACAAGGCTAACGAGTACCTCGACAAGGTTGCTCCCGCTGGCGCTAACGGCGATCGTGGCATTAACGTGACTCTGTCCTACAACCAGGACGGTGGCCACAAGGAGATCATGGAGTCCATCATCGGCGACCTCGCCAAGGTTGGCGTTACCGCTGTCTCCGATACCCCCGAGTGGTCTGCCCTGCTCGAGCAGTATCAGAACTTTAACTATCAGTTCGGTCGTCTGGGTTGGATTGCTGACTACCCGATCATGGACAACTTCCTGTATCCGCTGTTCCACTCCGACTCCCTCGGTGGCGACAACCGCTCTGGTTACAACAACCCCGAGTTCGACGCCAAGGTCGATGAGGCCCGTACCACGGTTGACGACGAAGAGCGCGTCGCTAAGATGCAGGAGGCCGATGCAATGGTCGCTGCCGACTGCCCGGTCATCCCGATTATGTTCTACACGCACACCATCGCCGGCTCCGATCGCATCAAGCACCTCTATGTCGATCCGCAGAAACACGCCGATCTGGGTACCGCTGAGCTCGCCTAAGAGTTTGCAGCTTCCGTGAGGGTCAAGTATTTACGTAGACCTCATGGGAAACATACAGTTCTCCCTAACCTGGGGTAAACTGGCTGATGGTAATTTTGGGATGCCGGTCTGGCGATCGGCATCCCATTTAGGTTAATCCCTAGATAGGGGAGTGGTATGGGTAAGTACATCGTTAAACGTGTGCTTCAGTTCATCCCGGTGTTTTTGGGCGTTACGCTGATTTTGTTCGCCCTCCAGAATATCGTGCCGGGAGATCCGATCAAGCTGATCGGTGGAGACAAGGCTCTGTCCCCCGAGGTGGAGCTTCAGCTTCGCGTCCGCTATCACCTGGTCCAGTCGGACGAGGACGGCAACGCGATCCTTGACGAGAACGGCGACCCCGTTCAAACGTCGCTCGTGGACCGTTACTTGTATTACATGAACGGCCTGCTTCATGGCGATCTGGGCAATTCGTATCAGCGCAAGCTGCCGGTTACGGAAATCTTTGCCCAGAAGTATCCGTATACGGTCAAACTTGCCGCGTGCGCCATCGTGCTCGAGGCAATCATGGGTATCGGTGCGGGTATCATTTCGGCGGTAAAGCGTTATTCCTTCTGGGATATTTTGGTAACGCTCACCACGTCGATCCTCGTTGCCGTCCCGGCCTTCTGGCTCGGTATGTTGCTGCAACTGTTCTTTGGCGTCATTCTCAAGGACGCCACGGGCGGTGCATTCTCCATGCCGATCTCGGGTGCCGGCGGTGCCAGCTCTCAGTATCAGGATTGGATGCACTATGTGCTTCCGACCATTACGCTGGCTTCGGTTTCGACCGCTTATGCTGCCCGCATTATGCGCTCGCAGCTGCTTGACGTCATGAACCAGGATTACATTCGTACGGCAAAAGCCAAGGGTCTCTCCAATCGCGCGATCATCATCAAGCATGCGCTTAAGAATGCACTCATCCCCGTCGTTACCTATATTGGTGTCGACTTTGGCGGCATGCTTTCGGGCGCCATCCTGACCGAGACGGTCTTTAACTGGCCCGGTATCGGCTATGAGGTCTATCGCGCCATTAGCATGCGTGACTGGCCCATCGTTATGGGCGGCGTTACGCTCATCGTCGTCGTCGTCATGGTGATCAACCTGCTCGTCGACATTAGCTATGCATTCCTCGACCCGCGCATCCGCCTTGGCGGTCCGTCGGATAAGGCCTAAGGGAGGTACGTCTCATGCAGGAAACTGATTCTCAGTCTCAGGAGCAGGCTACCGCCACCAAGGCCGCATCTGCTCCCGCCAAGTCCCGCACGCTGTGGGGCGACGCTTTTAAGCGTCTTCGTAAGAACAAGCTCGCCGTTATCGGTGTCTGCTGGATCATCATCGTCGTTGTGGTTGCACTGACCGCAGATCTATGGGCTAAGCCCTGGCTCGGTTCGCCGACGGCTTCCGACTCGACCACCATGGCTCAGACGTCGCTGCTGGCTCCGTGTGCCGAGCACCCGTTTGGCACCGACGCCCTAGGTCGTGACATTCTCGTCCGCGTTATCTACGGTGCACGTGTTTCGCTGTCCGTCGGCATTATGGCCACCGCGATCTCCACGCTGATCGGTCTGGTCATGGGTGCTCTGGCGGGTTTCT
>CABVAS010000147.1 GCA_902496375.1 uncultured Collinsella sp. | reverse complement strand
TTCCTGGACGAGGTGCCGTTTAAAGACGTCGTTATCTACCCGACGATTCTTGCCAAGGACGGCAGCCGCATGTCCAAGTCCAAGGGCAACGGCGTTGACCCCATGGACCTCATCGGTATGTACGGCGCCGACGCCATGCGCTACAACCTGCTGACGCTGTGCACCAACAACCAGGACGTCAAGTTTGACGCGAACATCGATAAGAAGACCAAGAAGCTCATCGACAGCCCGCGCACCGACCAGGCCAAGAGCTTTGTGACCAAGATCTGGAACGCCAGCCGCTTCCTGCTCATGAACATGGAGGGCTACACGCCCGGCGAGCCCGTCGTTGAGACGCCGGCCGACGCCTGGATGTTCAGCCGCCTGGCCAAGGCCGTTAAGATGGTCACCGAGGGCATTGAGAACTATACGTTTGGCGACATGGCCCGCGGCGTGCAGCAGTTCTTCTGGAACGAGGTCTGCGACTGGTACGTCGAGGTCACCAAGGCCCGCCTGAAGGGCGAGGGCCGTCTGCAGGCTCAGCGCAACCTGATCTTTGTGCTCGACACCTCCATTCGCCTGATGCACCCGCTTATGCCGTTTGTCACCGAGGAGATCTGGGACAACATGCCGGCGAGTGTGCTCGATCTGGACGCCGAGGGCAACGTTGACCGCGCCGAGGCGCTCATGATCGCCAAGTGGCCCGAGCCCGCCGACTACGCCAAGTACGTCGACGAGGACGCCGAGCGCGCGTTTGAGCTGTGCCGCACTGTCGTGTCTGCCGCCCGCGCCACGCGTTCGCGTTATCGCTTGAGCCCCAAGGCCGAGCTCGATGTGGTCGTGCGCGCCGGTGCCGAGGATATCGAGAAGCTCGAGAGCCTGCGTTCGACCATTGAGCCGCTGGCCAACACTGCTTCGCTGGTCATGGGTACCGACGTTGAGAAGCCGGCCGCGAGCATCGCCGTGGTCGACAGCGGCGTCGAGGTCTTTGTGGTGCTCGAGGGCAAGGTTGATCTTTCGGCCGAGAAGGCACGCCTGGAGAAGGAGATTGCCGCGGCCCAGAAGGAGCTCGCCGGCTGCGAGAAGACGCTCGCGAACGAGGGCTTTGTGGCCAAGGCCGCGCCCGCCGTGGTGCAGAAGAAGAGGGACCGTGCAGCTGAGCTCAAGGAGATCCTGGCGGCGCTGACTGCTCAGGTTGCTGACTTCTCGTAGGTCTAACTTGGGGGCGCGTCCCGATGCTTTGCTCTCCGCTGCGGACAGTCCTGCGCAAGACGGACAGCACATTAAGTGCTGTCCTTTGCGTGCGAAACTTGCGGCGAGCAAAGCATCGGGCCGCTCCTACTTCGTTTACGTGGTTGTTTGCAACTGGTAGGTTAGGGCCACTTGGTTGTGGCCTTGATCTCGCTGCAAGCGGATAAAGGCTGATATTGTCAACGCGAGGGGCTCATTCTTTTTGATGGGCCTCTTTTTCTGTTATGGGGGACTTTGGGTTATGGCTAAGCGTTCTGGGTCGTATGTCGTTCCTTTTTCGTTTGATTTGCTTTCGTTTGATGAGGCTGTTGGGCTGGCTGCTGATACGGGGCGGATTTCTGGGGATGCTGGTCCTTTGCTCGAGACGGTTGTCGATATGCTCGATGAGCTGGGACGCCCGGACGAGTATTTCGATTGCATTCAGGTCGCCGGTACCAATGGCAAGACTTCGACCACGCGTTTTTCGGCTGCCATCCTTCGTGGTGAGGGGTTAAAGACCGCACTGTATACGTCTCCGCAGTTGGTGCGCTATCCCGAGCGCATGGAGGTCGATGGGCGCGTTGTGAGCGATGAGTCGTTTGCCCGCGGCGTTTCTGCCGCCGTCGAGGCGGGGCATCGCGTGAATGCTCGTCGTGTGGCGGCGGGGGAGCGCGCCTATACCATCACGCCGTTTGACCTGCTGACGGCTGCCGCGCTGGTGGTGTTTGCCGAGGCTGCAGTGGACGTTGCTGTGCTCGAGGTCGGCATGGGCGGCCGTTGGGACGCTACGAGTGCGACCGATCCCGTCGCCGTTGCCATTACGGGCATCGGCCTCGACCACACGCGCATCCTGGGCGACACGCTCGAGGCCATTGCGGGGGAGAAGGCTGCTGTCATCAAGCCTAGACGTCTGGTTGTGCTGGGCGAAGGCACGCATGAGTTGAGCGTTCAGCGCGTGATGGACGCCCGTTGCCGCGAGTGTGGCGTTGTGCCGCTCGTGGTGAACCATGCCACAACCAAGGTCCCGGCACACGTGGGCGATACGGTTGAGTTTAGCTGCACCACGCCGCGTGCGATCTATACGTCGAGCATGGTCAAACCGGCCTATCAGCCGCAGAATGCCGCGTGCGCGATTATGCTGTGCGAGGGCTATCTGGGCCGCGAGCTCGACCACGATGCGCTCGACGCTTCGCTTATGGGCTGCCCCACGCCGGGTCGCTTTGATGTGCTGGGAACTGATCCGCTCAAGCTGATCGATGCCTGCCATAACCCCCAAAGCTGCGAGAACTTTGTGAGCGCACTGGACGAGATCGACCCGTGCGTAGAGAATCGGCCCACGTTGCTATGTGCCGCGCTGGCCGACAAGGACGTGGCGGGTATCGTTGATGTGCTGATCCCGGCCTTCCCGCGCGTGGTCGTAACCCAGACCGATTCCGATCGCGCCCTGCCGGCAGAGGAGCTCGCTGCCCTGGTGGACGCGGACAAGCTTGCGGGCGTATACCCCAGCGTATCCGAGGCCCTCGCAGCCTTCGATGCCGCGGGCGTGCCCTTCGTAGCCGCCGGCACCATCACCCTAGCCGGCGAAGTAGCCGGCCTGCTGCGCTAAGCCGCTCACGGGGCAGCTAGTTGGCCTGCTTGCCACGAAATGGGCCCATCTACCTCGTTTAATCGACTGCCCTGGACCACGCCGAAAAATGAAAAATTAAAACCGCAGGTAGAAGGCTTGCCGATTTTCAAAAAAAATACCCGCATGGTCGACCCATGCGGGTTAAACGTAGTAGATAGCCCGTTTTCGTGGCGCATCTCTAGACTGTCAAATTGGTCGACTTGGCCCCATGGCAGTTGCGGTGAAATAGTTCCTGGATTATGCCTCTGTGGGCCAATCTGGGAACTATTCCACCGCAACTTATTGAAGGGCTATTGGGAAGGGGCTAGTCTAGGCGGACTGGGTCGTGGGGGTAGGCGTTGAGGATCTCGACGCCGGACTCGGTGACCAGGGCAAGGTCTTCGATGCGGACGCCGGTGCGGCCGGGGAGGTAGATGCCCGGTTCGATGGAGAACGTCATGCCCGGCTCGATAACCTGCTCGTTGACGAGCGAAACATCGCCTCGCTCGTGGTCCTGCAGGCCGATCGAGTGGCCCAGGCGATGCGTAAAGTACTGTCCGTAGCCCGCATCCTCGATTACGTCGCGCGCGACGCGGTCCAGGTCGCACATGCGCACGCCCGGGGCGATGAGCGCCTCGGCGGCCTCGTTGGCGCGGCGCACGATGTCGTAGATGCGTGCGGTCTCCTCGTCCGGCTCGCCCCAAAAGAATGTGCGTGTCATGTCCGAGCAGTAGTTGCGATGACGCCCACCAATGTCGAACAGCACCACGTCGCCGCGTTTGAGTACGGTGCCGTCGGGCTCGTGATGCGGGTCGCCCGCGTTGGCGCCAAAGCTCACGATGGGAGGAAAGCTAAAGCCCTCGCAGTCGTGCTTGCGGTACAGGCCGAGCATCTGGTCGGCAATTTCGCGCTCCGTCACGCCCTCGTGAACGAGCTTGATGGCGTCGGCCATCACGGCGTCGTTGGCGGCTGAGGACATGCGCATGAGCTCCTGCTCCGCGGCATCCTTGTGGGTGCGTGCGGCGGTGACGGCAAAGTCGCCCAGGAAGAACTCGCTCGCGGCGTGACGATCAATAAGGGGCATCAAAAAGCCGGAGCGCATAACGGTGTCGATGCCGAGAGGCTTGGCAGGATCGATCTCGCGCGCGATGGTGTCGGTCACGACGTCGGTATCGGTGTGATAGGCGACGCGGGCATTGTCGTACTCGGGCAGCTGATGCAGGGCGTTGACCAAGATCACCGGCTCGGCATCGCGTGC
The DNA here is from genome assembly GCA_902496375.1 of uncultured Collinsella sp. Lineage (GTDB taxonomy): Bacteria > Actinomycetota > Coriobacteriia > Coriobacteriales > Coriobacteriaceae > Collinsella. The sequence goes on along the minus strand of CABVAS010000147.1, from coordinate 576 downwards.
GAGCAGCACGCCGCAAAAACGCTCGAACATATCGGCATAAAAGCCGGTCAGATAGTAAATCGACCACGGGTCGTTTACGAGCAGCTGTGCGCCGGGGTACTGAGCCTCGAGCGCGTCGAGCACGCGCGCCACACGCTGGTCATCGACATGTGCCATGAAACATCCTTTCGCTAGGGTAGTTAATTTGGGACGGGGCTATTTTAGCTGCCCCAATATGCCAGCTGATACTTCTTCTGGCCTCGAATAATTCGTCGACAGTCAAGGGTAGCTAAAATAGCCCCGTCCCAAATTAACTACCCCTGGTCTGCTTTCAAAACTATGCCGGATTACGGGGCTGGATTGCTCTTGGCTGACCATGACCAAAATGGAAAAAATAAAACCGCAGGTAGATGGCTTGGCGAAAATCGAAAATGGTCGGTGTGGTTGGTGGTTATCGATTTGGCCCCGTAAACCGGGGTAGTTTTGAAATAGCACTAACCGAGTAGCAGCAAAATGCACGATTCTCAAAGAAAGTTGCGGTGGAATAGTTCCTGGATGCCGGGGTTTGGGGGTGCGGACGATTTCTTGGACCGCGCC
>CABVAS010000146.1 GCA_902496375.1 uncultured Collinsella sp. | reverse complement strand
TACGTAGGCGCGGACGAGCTCGAAGGTGTTGCGCACGCCGTCCATGTGGCTACGCTCGTAGTTGTGGCTCGCATACACGCCGGGGCCGATCAGACCATGGCGAATGTCGTAGCCGGCAGAGAGCGTGGCTTCGACGTCCGAACCGTAATGCGGATACACGTCGATAGCGTAATCGAGCTCAAGCTCGCGCGCGATATTGGACAGCGCCGTCACCAGGTCGTAGTTGTACGGACCGCCCGAATCCTTGGCGCAGATCGACACCATGTGCTCGGTGCAGCCTAGGTCGTCGCCCACGCAGCCCATGTCAACGCTGATCATCTCGCGCGTGTCGGCCGGCACGAAGGCGCCGCCGTGGCCCACCTCCTCGTACACGGTAAAGAGCAGCGAAACCTTACGCGAAAGCGTCACCTCGCCAGCGGCGACGGCACGCGCCAAGCCCAACAAAATGGCGGCCGATAGCTTGTCATCCAGGAAGCGGCTCTTAATGTAGCCGCTCTCCGTCACCGTCGTGCGAGGATCCATAGCGATGATGTCGCCGGTCTGAATACCCAGCTCGAGCACATCGTCCTTGCTGTCGACGTTCTCGTCGAGCAAGATCTCCATGTTCTTCTCGATGGTCTTGACCGGCTCGTCGGCCACGTGCGCCGAAGGCTCGGTGTTAAGAACCACGCCCGTGTAGACATTGCCGTCGCGCGTGTAGACGGTGCAGTTCTCGCCATCGGCCGTAGACCACTGATGCCCACCGAGCGTCGTGGGGCGCAGGCGGCCATTGTCCTTAATGGAACGCACCATGGCGCCTAGGGTATCGACATGGCTCGCCAGTACGAGCGGCTCGCCCTCGCCGCCAAGCTCAACGAGCACGTTACCCTTATTAGAACGCTCAGGCCCAAACCCCATATCGCGCAGGGTCTCCATCAGATAATCAGTCGCCGCACGGGTATAGCCCGTCGGCGAAGCAATCGAGGTAAGCGCCTTCAGCTGGTCAGTAATATAGGAGAGCGTAGAATCCATCTTGGACACCAAAGTCACCCTTTCATATCGAATTAAACCCACAGCAACAATACCACCGCGAACCATCTTTTTACTTAGCGAGATAACCCATTGAGCTCCTCAGAACTGCGCCCGCCACGATAACGAGCCGGCGGGCCCCTGCCCGTTAGCCCACAATCTTCCCGCAGGACGGAGGAAGCCCCCGCCGCACGAAGTGCGCAGCGGGGGCTTCCGACATGTCCGAGGACGATTGTGGGGCTAACGGGCAGAGGCCCGCCGAACCAAGTTAGGCAGCCGGGCAGATCTTCTTGAAGAGCTCGATGACGTCGTCGAGCGTCGCCTCGCGCGGGTTACCCGGGAAACAGGCGTCGGCCATGGCGTCCTTGGCCAGGACCTCGATCTCGTCAGCCTTCATGGCCTCGCAGACGTGCGGGATGTTCACGTCGGCGGAAAGCTGCTTGACGGCGGCGATAGCGGCGTCGGCGGCCTCGTCGGTGCTCATGCCCGTGGTGTCAACACCCATGGCGACGGCAACCTTGGCCAGACGCTCGGCGCAAACCGGCTTGTTGAACTCCATGGCGATCGGCAGCAGCATGGCGCAGGCGACGCCGTGCGGGGTGTCGTAGTGAGCGGACAGGGTGTGAGCCATGGCGTGGTCGATGCCCAGGCCAACGTTGGAGAAGCCCATGCCGGCGACATACTGGCCAAGGGCCATGCCCTCGCGGCCGGAGCCGGGCTGACCGGACTTGGCCTCGGCGACGGAGTCGCGCAGGTTCTCGCTGATCAGCTTAATAGCCTCAAAGTGGAACATGTCGGAGAGCTCCCAAGCGCCCTTGGTGGTATAGCCCTCGATGGCGTGGGTCAGAGCGTCCATGCCGGTGGAAGCGGTCAGGCCGGCGGGCATGGAGGCCATCATGTCGGGGTCGACGACGGCGACCTCGGGGGCGTCGTTGGTGTCGACGCACACGAACTTGCGGACCTTCTCGGGGTCTGTGATGACGTAGTTGATGGTCACCTCGGCAGCGGTACCGGCGGTCGTCGGCACGGCGATGGTGAACACGGCATGGTTCTTGGTGGGAGCAACGCCCTCGAGGCTGCGGACATCGGCGAACTCGGGGTTGTTGATGATGATGCCGATGGCCTTGGCGGTGTCCATGGAGGAGCCACCACCGATGGTCACGATAGCGTCAGCCTCGGCGGCCTTGAAGGCCTCGACGCCGTCCTTGACGTTCTGGATAGTGGGGTTGGGCTTAATCTCGGAGTAGAGGCTCCAAGCGATGCCGGCGGCGTCGAGCTCGTCGGTCACCTTAGCGGTAACGCCAAACTTAACCAAATCGGGGTCGGAGCAGACGAAGATCTTCTTGTAGCCGCGACGCTGGAGCTCGCCGGGGATCTCCTTGATGGCGCCGGAACCATGATAAGAGATGGTATTGAGAACGAAACGATTAGCCATTGATAGCCTCCCATCGTGTGCGGGGCATCCATTACGCCCCACGCTATGAGTCCCATCCTAACGCTTTTGAAACAAAAAACGCGTGAGAACATCAAAAGTGTTAAAGCGTTTCAACAGATGATGAAAAATATTGCGGCAAAGGGACAGCCCCTTTGCCGCATTCGGTTACTTTCGGCAGCCCTCTTTCCAAGCCTCGGCCGCAACCTTCCAGCGTAAGCGCAAATCGCGCTCGCGGTCGATGAACATGATGGCAAACGCGACAAACAGCAGCAAGCTCGCCATGACGATGGCGTGCAGGCCCATGCGCTCAATACACCAGTTGCCCAACACGGCGCCAAACACAAAGGTAAAGATCACGCCAAAGTACAGCAGGCCGTTTTCCAAAAAGCCGCGCCTGTGGGTGATGATGTAATCGTCCACGTTTTGCAGCGCGTTGCGCAAGTTGCCGATGCACATGGTCGTAGCGATGCCGTGACCGTGGATCTTGCGGAAGCTCTCAACTTGCATACCGCAGGCAAACGAGGTGAGGCAGTTGGCGAGCAGGTTGAAATTGCCGCCGGGGATAAAGCTCACGCCCAGCAAGATAACGGCTTCAAAGAACACCGTCACTTGGCGCCAGTGAATCACGCTGCCAAACCGCTCGTGTACCAGATCGGCAAGCATAATGCCCACGGCAAACGACACCACGGGGAAGAAATAGCGTCCCGCAAGTGCCCAGTTGCCCTCCGAGATGCTCACGCCCACGAGCAGGATGTTGCCTGTCTGCGCGTTGGCGAAAACATGATCGCGCCCAATGTACGAATAGACGTCCATAAAGCCACCGGCGAGCGCCAAGATAATGCCCAGCTCGATGGACTCCGATATCTGTTTGGCACGCTGCATCGTCGTGCATCCTCCTTGTTGACGACTCTCTCGTGCGTTGGCGGAAACATAGCCGCCGTTCATACTGTAACCCATTGACAACATGGCGTGCGCGCGAGACGGGTTCTCCAACGCGCAGATACACAGTCTGGAAACAAACAGCGGGCGCGGCGCCGACACCCGACGCCTCGTGTACTCCACCAGTCTTTTTAGCGCCGTCCCAAAAAGACTGGTTACAATTACGTGCAGCATACAGACACCGGGAGGGATCGTGGCAAAAAAGCCTCAGCACGCTCAGAACAACCAGCGCAGTCAACAGGGCAAACAGGGCCAGCAGCAAAAGCGTGGCGGTAAGGCGCAGGCCACGGTCGCCCGCACCAAGCATTCCCAAGCGACGCCCGCCCGCCCCTGGCGACCGGGCCGCGATAAGTTCCTCCCCGTCAGCCGCGCCGACATGGATGCGCGCGGCTGGGACCAGTGCGACTTTGTCTACATCTGCGGCGACGCCTACGTGGACCATCCCAGCTTTGGTATGGCCATCGTCAGCCGCGTACTCGACGCACACGGCTACAAGGTGGGCATCATCTGCCAGCCCGATTGGACCGACCCCGCCAGCATCACCGTGCTCGGCGAGCCGCGCCTGGGCTTTCTCGTCAGTGCCGGCAACATGGACTCCATGGTCAACCACTATTCGGTGACCAAGCACCGCCGCCACACCGACGCCTACACTCCCGGTGGCGAGGAGGGGCACCGTCCCAACCGAGCTGTCACGGTCTACGGCAACCTCATCCGCCAGACGTTCAAGGACGCCCCCATCATCATCGGCGGCATCGAGGCGAGCCTGCGCCGCCTGGCCCACTACGACTACTGGCAGGACAAGCTCAAGCGCTCGGTACTGCTCGACTCGGGCGCCGACATCCTCATCTACGGCATGGGCGAGCACGCGATCGTCGAGATCGCCGACGCGCTCGACGCGGGACTGCCCGTCGATCAGATCACCTATATCAACGGCACCGTCTACCGCACAAGCTCGCTCGACGAGGTCTACGACTACGATCTGCTGCCCAGCTGGGACGACCTTACCGCCGACAAGCTCAACTACGCGCGCAGCTTTAACGTGCAGCAACAGAATATGGACCCCATCACCGGGCATCGCCTGGTAGAGCCCTACCCCAACAGCGTCTATGTGGTGCAAAACCCGCCGTCGGCGACGCTCACTACCGATGAGATGGACGAGGTGGCCGAACTCCCCTACGCACGCGACTGGCATCCCGATTACGACGCGGCGGGCGGCGTGCCGGCCTTTGCTGAGATCAAGTTTTCCATAAGCTCCAACCGCGGCTGTTTTGGTGAGTGCTCGTTTTG
>CABVAS010000145.1 GCA_902496375.1 uncultured Collinsella sp. | reverse complement strand
CTTGTAGATGTGCACGGCGAGCGACTCGCCGGGGCGGAACACGTTCCAGGCGCAAGTAGGGCTCGACAGGTTAAGGCTCAAGAAGTTGAGGCGAACCGGCGAGCTCATGCCCGAGGTGAAGAGCAGCGCTGCAGCCTCGCCAAAGACGCGGCCGGCCGAAAGCACGATGCCGGTCACGATAGCGGGCATGGCCTCGGGAATCAGGATGTGCAGCGTGGCCTCCCAGCGGGTGAGGCCCATGGCCAGGCACGCATCGCGCTGGGCCTGCGGCACGTCCTCGAGCGCCTGCTGGATCACGCGCACCAGAATGGGGATATTGAACATGGTGAGCGCGACGGCGCCGGAGATGATGGAGTACTTCCAGCCCAGCTGCACCGAGAACACCAGAAAACCGAACATGCCGACAACGATGGAAGGCAGCGAGGACAGCGTCTCGATGGCGGTGGAGGCAATGTCGCGGACGGGTCCGTCAGGTGCGTACTCAACCAAAAAGACCGCGCCACCCAGGCTGATGGGCACCGAGATGATCAGGGTGATCAGCAGCAGGTAGAACGAGTCGAACAGCTGGTAGAGCACGCCGCCCTGCGTTCCGTTGGCGCGCGACGGCTCCGTGAGAAAGCCCGGCTGGAACAGCGTCGAGATGCCCTCGAACAGGATATAGGCCACCATGGAGACGACGATGAGCATGACGATGGCGACGATCGCCGTCAACACGCCCGTGGCGAAGCGGTCCTGCTTTTGGACACGCCCGAGCCTCGCCTCGTCGATGTGGATACGCGTGCTAGCCACGAGCCTTCGCCCCCTTGCGGCCGATAAGGTGGATGATCAGGATGAAGATGAGACTCATGCCCATCAGCAGCAGGCCGAGCGCCCACAGAACATCGTCTTGGGCCGAGCCCTCGGCATAGACTGCCATGGACGTGGTGAGCGTGGTGGTGATGGTCGAAGCCGGCGACAGCAGCGACGTCGGCATGGCCTCGATGCCGCCGATGACCATGCGCACGGCGAGCGTCTCGCCAAAGGCGCGGGTCATGCCCAAGATAACCGCGGTCATGAGCGACGGCATGGCGGACTTGAGCACCACGTGCCAGATGGTCTGCCAGCGGGTGTAGCCCAGCGCGAGCGAGCCCTGGCGGTAGCCGTCGGGCACGGCGCGCAGGCCATCGACCGAAAGCGTGGTCATCGTCGGCAGAATCATGACCGCCAGCACGATGGCGCCGGGCAAGATGCCCAGGCCCGTGCTCACGTGGAAAACGCTCTTCATAAGACCGACGACCACGTGAAAACCGATCAGGCCAAAGACGACCGAGGGGATGCCGGTCAAAAGCTCAATGAGCGGCTGAAAGATCTTAGAGCCAAACTTAGGGCTAATCTCGACCGCAAAGATGGCAGAGCCGATGGCGATGGGCAGCGCGATAAGCGTGGAGAGCACCATGACCGCAAACGAGGTGACGATCAGGGGCAGGGCGCCGGTATAGGGCAGGCCGCTTTCGGCTGTGTTGGCCAGGTCCCACTTGGTGCCGGTGAAAAACTCGACGACCGAGACGCCGTCCTTGACAAAAGCCGAGAGGCCCTTTTGGGCGACCATAAAGATGAGCGCGGCAACGACAAGCGTCACGAGCGCTACGCACGCGCCCGTGACGCCCAGGCCCACGTTCTCAAGGTCGCGCTTTGGCAGCTGTTTTGCCATTGCAAACCTTTCCGGGGCGATTACTTATTTAGCAGAGACCTTGCCGCTGGCGTCCTTGACGACCTTCATGGCAGAGACGGGGATGAAGCCCTGCTCCTCGACGAGCTTGCCCTGGACGTCGTCGGAAAGCATGAACTCCAGGAAGGCCTTGGTGGCCTCGTCGGCGTCCTTGGAGCAGTACATGTGCTCGGTAGCCCAGATCTTGAAGGAGTCATCAGTGACATTCTTGCTCTTGGGCTCGACGCCCTCGACCTTGATGGCGTTGAACTTGGAGTCATCGAAGTGCGAGAAGTCGAGGTAGGAGATGGCGTTATCGGTGCTGCCCATCTGAGTCTGGACGTCGCCGGACTTGTCGAGCTCGGCGTCGCCCTTAAAGTCGACGGCCTCATCGCCAAAGACGGCGGCCTCGAAGGTGGCGCGGGTGCCGGAGCCGGCCTTGCGGTTGAGGACGACGATGGTGGCGTCGTCGCCGCCGACCTCCTTCCAGTTGGTAATCTGACCGGAGAAGATACCCTTGAGCTGCTCGAGGGACAGGTCGTCGACCTTGACGTTCTTGGAGACGACGGGGCCCATGCCCACGACGGCGACCTCGTGGTCGACGAGGTTCTTGACTTGATCGGCCTCAAGCTTGGTCTCGGCGAAGACGTCGGAGTTGCCGATGGCAACGGTGCCGGCGGCGACAGCGGTCAGGCCCTTGCCCGAACCGTTACCCGAGCCGGAGACGGAGACATCGGGGTTGGCGTCCATGAACTTCTCGGCAGCGGCCTCGACGAGAGCCTGGAACGAAGAGGCACCGTCGTAGGTCACCTCGCCGGAGACGGACTCGGCAGCAGCGGCGCTACCCTTGTCAGCGGCGCTGGGAGCGCCTGCGCCGCCGCAACCAACGAGACCGAGACCGACGATGCTGGCAAGACCACCAGCGAGGCCGAGGAACTGACGACGAGAATAAGCCTGATCGAGCATGATCTTCCTTTCATACATGCGAATCGCGGGCACCCTGCCCGCTTTGCTGTTTGGAAAGATACGGCCCCGACCGGGCAGCACCAGCGCCAACTGCGGTTTTTTACGGGCATCTGATAGACCCTTACCGCAAGCGCAGCACGGCCTTTACAAACGGATAACAATCCAGCGCCGAACATGGCGCACCTTTTACACCAAAGGAACGTCCCCAATGACTACCCCACCGCAACAGAAAAAGCCCGGGCAAAAGCACCGGGCTCGTAATGCAAGTTTGTATCCAAGCAGGATATAGGGGTTTCCCAGGTGCCCGAGATTACCCCGAAAGAGGAGCGCCGCGTATTTTGGTACGCAAGCGACGGTTTGAGGGGCAAGGTCGGGTGCCTGGGGAAGCCCTACAGTTCAAGTTCGTTGAGGCGCAGGATCGCCACGATATAAATCTTGAGCGCCTGCTTGAGCTGTTCCTCGTTGGCGCACTCGTTGGGACCGTGCATCTGGCCGCCCCACTCGGGCAGCTCCAGGCCGGTCTCTTCGGGGCCAAACGAGACGGCGCGGGCAAAGTTGCGCGCATAGGTGCCACCGCCCATGGCAAAGGGCTCAGCATGCTTGCCCGTAAACTCGTTATAGGTATCAATAAGCGCCTTCACGGCCGGATCGTCGGCAGACACCGAGAACGGCACCTTAGCGCGACCCAGCTGGCACGTCACGCCAAAACGGCCCACGAGCGGGTCGAGCTGCTCGCGGATGGTATCGGCACTGGTGCTATCGGGGAAGCGGACGTCGATGACCTGCTCAATATGGTCATCCGCCACGCGGATGACGCCAGCGTTGCAGGTAAGCGGGCCAAACGCCGGACTCGTCGCATCGATACCCAGGCCGCGGCCATAGGCATCCGCATGCACAAAGGCCAGGAACTTGACGAACTCGTGCTCGGCAGGCGTCAGCAGGCGCTCGTCGCGTGCACCAAACGCGTCCTCGGCCTCGCGCAGATACGCCACGATCAGGCCGACGGCGTTAATCGTTCCCTCGGGCATCGAGGCATGACCGCCAATGCCATGGGCAAAAATCTGCGCGTGCCCGTTATCGAGCGCCGTGATCTCCAGGCGGTCGGCGTTCTCAACGGGCGCCGGCAGCTCATCGGCGGCAATCGCGAGCTCGCAGATGGACTGCGACGGAATGGCGTTGCTCGCCTCGGCACCGCTCCAGGACACAATGCGCCCGCCGTCGATCTTGGGGCTCACAAACGTCGCCCCAAACTGGCCCTTCTCAGCATTGCAGACCGGGAACTCGGCATCGGGCGTAAACAAAAAGTCGGGGTCTGCGTGGTCCTCCAGATAATGGTGAACGTCGGACATGCCCACTTCCTCATCGCAGCCCAGCAGCGCGCGGAAGGTATAGCGCGGCACAATGCCGTGCTTGAGCAGGTAGGCGCCGGCGTAGAGCGACAACACCGCCGGACCCTTGTCGTCGATCACGCCGCGGCCGAGCAGCCAGCCCTCGCGACGCTCCATCGCAAACGGGTCGGTGTTCCAGCCGGGGCCGGCGGGCACCACGTCCACGTGGCAGATGGTCGCGAGCTGCTTGTCGCCGCGACCCGGGATATCGGCGATTCCCACATAGCCCCCGTCGTCGCTCGTCTGATAGCCGAGCTTTTGCGCAATGCCGAGCGCGCAATCGAGCGCGTCACGGACCGGGCGGCCAAACGGCGCACCGGGCTCCGCATCGGCAGCAACGGCCACGGACGGATAGCTCACCAGTTGTTCGATATCGGCAACGACATCCTCCCAGACCTCGTCGACATACTCGGCAACGCTCTGCTCCACCTGATTCATGAACGACCTCCTTACCAATGAGCGACGGGTACGCCCGCCCCTCACATTATGTCTATTAGATAGCGAAAAGTTTAGCAAGCTCGGCCACCGAGTGCACCACCGCATCGGCGCCCGCGGCCTCGTGCTCCCCCGGCGCTGCCGCGCCCGAATAGATGCCGATGCACGGCACGCCCATCGCATGCGCGCCCTCC
>CABVAS010000144.1 GCA_902496375.1 uncultured Collinsella sp. | reverse complement strand
GAGCTCCTCGGCGGCCTCGCGGGCGGAAAGGCTGGAGCCGTCCAGCACGGAGCACTTAACGAGCTCGTGCTTCTCCAGGTAGGCAACCGTCTGCTCGACGGTGCCCTCGTTGACATCGGACTTACCGATGATGATGGCGGGGTTGAGGTGATGGGCCATGCTGCGAAGCTGCTTGACCTGGGCTCCTGTCAGTGCCATGGGTTCTCGCTTTCTATGTTATGGGGCGCCCCGCGATGGGGCCTTAATCTACGTGAGCTGTCCCACGATAGCGCAGGAACGGCGTGGTGTGGGGCGTGTTTGCCCAGTTCAAAAAGAATGCGGATGCCGAGCGGGAGAACAGCGCGGGTTACAGGCGGACGTGTACGGCAGCCGAAAGCGGTCTATGGACAGCTCGAAGAGACCGGCTCCCATGCAATAAACGCCCAACGGACCTTGCGGACGTGGTCGAGCGTGTAGCGCCCCTGCGGCACGCCCTTGGACCCTGGCTCGCCGGCATGGGGATTCTCAATCATATGCTGAGCGACGTAGTCGCGCAGACGGTCGATCTTATCCTCGTTACCGTGCTCGAGCATACGGGAGAAGTCTGCCACTCCCGCCTCAAGGCTATCGAAGGTATCGCGACGAGGCGATTCAAAGTACGTAACCTGCGGCAGGGCACCCATCTGAATGAGGATATTAAAGGCATACACAAAGCCATTACTGCAGGTAACCGAGGCACCGATGGCATTCATCAGGTGCAGGTCATAGCGCGGGCTGGAGTTGGCGACCATCGTGACAGCACAACGCCGACGAGCCGTTCGATCAAGCTTGGCAAGCGCGCCTTTTAGGTTGGTCGTGGTGACAGAGCGACTGGCAAAGGCAACATCTACCGCTTTCGCGACCGGTCCAACCAAATCCCAGTCATCATCCCAAGCAAGCTCAAGCGGTGTAATGCGATCCTCGAGCCCATAGTACTCAATGCCAGCATCAAGCGTGCCCAACATGGCAGGGGAAAAGTCAGCAGCAATCACAGGATGCCCGTCTTGCGCAAGCGGAATAGCAATCGACCCAGCCCCACACCCCATATCCAGCACGGATTCACCAGGCTTTAACGCCAGCAGCTTCATAAAGTCCCGGGCATACGGAGCAGTCTCAAGCGGCCGAAAATGCCGAGCCCTTTTATCCCACTCAAAAGAATCATCAGCCCGCCGCCGACCAGCCTGCAAGCGCATCCATTCGCCATTCCAATCAGCAGAAAGCAGCTCAGAGCGAGCATCCCCATCAACCACGGGCCAACCTCCTAGCAACAAAAAAGCGACTCCTCCCAAAAGAAGAGCCGCAACCAGCATATATCAGAAAGAACCGTTCCAACGCCAAACCGCCCTCACAACCAAGGCGGGCAGGAGCGAAGCGACTGCCATACGGGATAGAACCCAACTGAGGTCCCGTTGTGCGGGAGCCCCGGGGAGGGCAAATATATAAGGTCGATCGCGAGTTCCGCACGAGCCGGAGAGCACTTAATGTGCTCTCCGTGCGAGTCAGGACTGTCCGAGCAGGCGACCTTATATATTTGCCCTCCCCGGGGCTCCTCGCCAGTCCCCCTCAGCTAGTTCTTCAGCGAGTTCAGCGGTGCCGGGAAGCGTCCACCACGGTGGGCAAGCACGGTGCCGGCGTTGGGGTTCACCGGCATGATGGGTGCACGGCCAAACAGGCCGCCGTACTCGACGCAGTCGCCCACGCCCTTGCCGATGGCGGGAATCACGCGCACGGCCGTGGTCTTGTTGTTGATGACGCCGATAGCCATCTCGTCGGCGATGATGCCGGCGATGGTCTCGACCGGGGTGTCACCGGGGATGGCGATCATGTCCAGGCCGACGGAGCACACACAAGTCATGGCCTCGAGCTTCTCGAGCGAAAGCGCGCCGGCCTCGACGGCGGCGATCATGCCGGCGTCCTCGGACACGGGGATAAAGGCGCCCGAGAGGCCGCCCACGCTGGAGCTGGCCATGACGCCGCCCTTCTTGACGGCATCGTTGAGCATGGCGAGTGCGCAGGTCGTGCCCGGGCCACCGCAGGTGCCAACACCGATGATCTCGAGGATGCGGGCAACGGAGTCGCCGATGGCAGGCGTGGGGGCCAGCGACAGGTCGACGATGCCCTTCTCGACACCCAGGCGATGGGCGGCCTCGCGGCTCATGAGCTCGCCGGCACGGGTGATCTTAAAGGCGGTCTGCTTAATCTTTTCGGCGACTTCCATCATCGATGCGGAATCGGGCAGCGTCTCCAGGGCTGCGGCCATAACGCCGGGGCCCGAAACGCCTACGTTGATGACGGCGTCGGCCTCGCCACCGCCGTGGACGGCGCCCGCCATAAACGGGGAGTCCTCAACCATATTGGCAAAGCAGACAAACTTGGAAGCGCCGACGGAGTCCTGGTCGGCCGTGAGCTTAGCGGCGTCGATGATGGTCTGGGCGGCCATAAGCACGGCGTCCATGTTGATGCCGGCGCGCAGGCTGGCGACGTTGACGCTGGAGCAGACGCGGCTGGTGGTAGCGAGCGCCTGCGGGATGGACTGGATGACGCGGCGATCGGCGTCGCCGATGCCCTTCTGGACGAGTGCGGAGAAGCCGCCCAGGTAATCGATGCCGAGGGTCTCGGCCGCGCGGTCGAGGGCATGCGCGATGGGGGTGAGGTCCTCATCCTTGCAGCACGCGGCGATCTGTGCCACCGGGGTGACGGAAACGCGCTTGTTGACGATGGGGATACCGTACTCGCGCTCGAGGTTCTCGGCGGTCTCGACCAGATGCTCAGCCGTGTGCGTCACGTGGTCGTAGATCTTCGTGCACATGCGGTCGAGGTTCTCGTCGCCGCAACCCATGAGCGAAACACCCATGGTGATGGTCCTGATGTCGAGGTTCTGCTCCTCAACCATGCCGCGGGTTTCCGCGATTTCTGCAGGCGTGATCGCCATCCTTGCGCTCCTATCTGCCAAAACGAGCATAATCTCATCTATTCTAACGTGCCGCACGTGCCAAGTGGCGCGTGCGGCACGTTTTGGTGCTCGGTTGTTTCCGTTGTGTTACTGCCCAAAGACCTCTTCGGCGATACGCGCGCTCTCGGCGGCGTCCTTGGCGTAGTAGTCTGCGCCGATCTGCTTGGCGTATTCGGGGGTGAGTACGGCGCCGCCCACGATGATCTTGACGCCCGGTACCTCGGCATGAAGCAGCTTGATGGTCTCTTCCATGGCAACGACGGTGGTGGTCATAAGCGCCGAGAGGCCGACGAGCTTAATGTCACGCTCCTTGACGGTCTTGAGCACCTCCTGTGGATCGACGTCGCGACCCAGATCAAAGACGGTGTAGCCGTAGTTATCGAGCAACATCTTGACGATGTTCTTACCGATATCGTGGATGTCGCCCTTGACGGTGGCCACGCAGATCTTGCCCTTGTCGGCAATCTCGCCGGCGGGCATCAGGCGTTTGATGGTATCGAAGCCCACGCGCGCGGCCTCGGCCGAGGCCATGAGCTGCGGTAAGAAGAACTTGCCCTGGTCAAAGAGGACGCCAACCTCGTCGAGGGCGGGGATAAAGTGATTGTTGATGAGGTCCATAGCGTCGTGGTTGGCCAGCAGACGCTCGGTCTCGGCTGCGATTTCGCCCTTGCGGCCCGAGACGACCATGTGGCGGATGGGATCGTCATCGGCGATTGCAGTGGTGCTTGCGGTAGGCGCGGCATCGCTCGATGCTGACTGGGCGGCCGCCGGGTTCGCGGCGATCTTATACGGGTCGGTCCAGTCGGCGTAGCGCTCGATGTATCCGGTCGAGCCCTCGTCCTCAACGCTCAGGACGCGATAGCTGTAGACGGTATCCATAAAGCGCTTGGAGCCCGGGTTCATAATGGGGGCGTCCAGGCCCGCGCCAAAGGCGGCGGCCAAAAAGACCGAACCTAGCAGCGGACGGGCGGGCAGGCCAAAGCTGATGTTCGACACGCCGAGCGCGCATTTGACGCCCAGGCGCTCCTTGCACAGGGACATGGCGCGCAGGATCTGTTCGGCCTGGCGCTGGTTGGTCGAGGCGGTCATGACCAGGCAGTCGATAAGGATGCGGTCCGGGCCGATGCCGTAACGGGCGGCTTCGGCCACAATGCGCTCGGCGATGGCATAACGTGCCTCGGCGGTATCGGGGATGCCGCCCTCGTCGAGCGTGAGGCCGACGACGTTGGTGCCGTAGTGGGCGACCAGCGGGAAGATTTCGTCCATGATCTGCTGTTTGCCATTGACCGAGTTGATGATGGGCTTGCCGGCGTAGCGACGTACGGCGGCCTCGACGGCGGCGGGGTCGGTGGAGTCGATCTGCAGCGGCAGCAGCGTGGAGCCTTGGAGCTGCTCGGTCGCTTGCTGGATGACCTTGACCTCGTCGATCTCGGGCAGGCCTACGTTGACGTCCAGGATGTCGGCGCCTTGCTCCTGCTGGCTGATGCCCTGGCTCACGACGTAGTCCAGGTCGCCGTCGCGTAGGGCCTGCTGCAGGCGCTTTTTGCCGGTGGGGTTGATGCGCTCGCCGATGACGGCGATCTTGTGGCCGTCGCAGGGGAGGTCCACGACCGTCTGGGCGCTCGTGGCCGACATGCTGGGTTTGCGGTGACGCGGGCTGGGCGTGTGGTTGTCGATGAGGGTGCGAAGTGCCGCCATGTGCGTCGGCGTGG
>CABVAS010000143.1 GCA_902496375.1 uncultured Collinsella sp. | reverse complement strand
CACAACCTTGCCAAGGTTGGGGTCGCGGGTTCGAGCCCCGTTGTCCGCTCCAAACGTAACAGCCCGACTACTACGGTAGCCGGGCTTTTTCGTACCCGTCGCCTGGGCTCGAACCCGCGAGGGAGCGATCGTTTTGGGGCGTGGCTGTGGCGTTGTTTGTCGCGAATGTCCGCTTTGGGCGTATCATCGTGGGCATCTCGCATAACCTCGTTGCAAGGGAGATACGCCCCATGGCTACAGAAAAGTCTTCTTCGCGCTCATGGATGTCCGATGCCGCGATCTATCAGATCTACCCGCGCTCGTTTAAGGATTCGACTGGTTCGGGTCTGGGCGATATCGCGGGCATTACCCAGCAGATGGACTATCTTGAGCGGCTGGGTATCGAGGCCATCTGGCTGAGCCCGTTTTACCCTTCGCCTCTTGTCGATGGCGGCTATGATGTGGCGGACTACTGCGATGTCGACCCACGTCTCGGCTCGCTTGACGACTTCGATGACATGATCGCTGCGGCTCACGCGCGCGGCATCAAGGTCATCGTCGACATCGTGCCCAACCATTCATCCAACCAGCACCCCTGGTTCAAAGCCGCTCTTGCCGCCGGCCCCGGATCGCCCGAACGCGCCCGTTATATCTTCCGCGATGGTCGCGGCGAGCATGGCGAGCTGCCTCCCACCAATTGGAATGCCAACTTTGGCGGCCCCGCATGGACGCGTGTTGCGGACGGTCAGTGGTATCTGCACATGTTTACGCCCGAGCAGCCGGACTTTGACTGGTCATGCCCTGAGGTTCACGCGCTCTTTTGCGACGTCCTGACGTTTTGGAGCGATCGAGGCGTCGACGGCTTTCGCATTGATGTGGCGCAGGGTCTCGCCAAGGATCTCGACCGCGATGACCTCGACCGGTGGCATCTCGCCGAGGGCGATGACATGGTTGACGACGGCACCCATCCGCTGTGGGACCGCAATGAGGTCCACGAGATCTATCGCGAGTGGCGCCGCGTGTTCGACCGCTATAATCCGCCGCGCAGTGCCGTTGCCGAGGCGTGGGTGCTGCCCGAGCGCCAGTATCTCTACGCGCGTCCCAGCGAGCTTGGCCAGACATTCAACTTTGAGTTTGCCAAGGCCACTTGGACCTATGATGACATGCACACTGCAATCGAGAAGGGCTTGAAGGCAGCCGTCGAATCCGATTCCGCCTCGACCTGGGTACTCTCCAACCACGACGTGCCGCGCGTGGCGACACGCTATGCCCTGCCGCAAATCAAGGCGACGCGCTACCACCAGATTGCGCTCGACTGGCTCTTGCGCGACGGGTCGTCTTATGACGAGGACCGTGAACTCGGCGAGCGCCGCGCGCGGGCGGCCCTTTTGCTTGAGCTGGCGCTTCCGGGCTCGGCATACGTGTATCAGGGTGAGGAGCTCGGCCTTTTTGAGGTGGCTGATATCCCGTGGGCTGCACTCGAAGACCCTACTGCGACCAATACGCACGGACCGAAGCGTGAGAAGGGGCGCGACGGCTGTCGTGTGCCCCTGCCGTGGGTGGCGGCGGACGATCCCGCGCATGGCGGATCGTTTGGGTTTTCGCCGGCAGACGCCGATGCGGCGCCCCATCTGCCGCAGCCTGCATGGTTTTCCGATTATGCTGCCGATAGGGAAGAAGTGGACCCGACATCGATGCTTGCGCTCTATCGTGACGCCCTCTGGCTGCGGCGCAAGCTGCGCGGGTGCGCCAACGATCTTGCGTGGCTCGATCTTGACGGGCGCACCGGTCTTGCGGATGGTGCCGAGGGCGCTGAGGGCGGCGTCATCGCCTATCGCCGCGATAACGGCTGGGCGTGTGTGACGAACTTCGGTGCAGCACCCGTGGAGCTGCCGGCGGGCAGGGTCCTGCTCACCTCATCACCGCTTGCAGACGGCAGGCTCGCGCAGGACAGCTCTGCCTGGATCATGCTCGGTGAGATGTAGGGGCATCTCGCTGCGAGCCTGCGTTTGTTCGCGCCTTTCGTGACGACTGATGCCCTCGCGAGAGCGTCGCAAAACTTTTCAAAAAAGTTCTTGCATAGGATGCGGGCATCACGTAAGATTAATCCTCGTAAGCGGACATGGCTCAGTTGGTAGAGCACAACCTTGCCAAGGTTGGGGTCGCGGGTTCGAGCCCCGTTGTCCGCTCCATTTGGGCGTTTAGCTCAGGGGGAGAGCGCTTCCCTGACACGGAAGAGGTCAGAAGTTCAAATCTTCTAACGCCCACCAAATGTTCGCAGCTCAGAGGCTATGTCCTCTGAGCTGTTTTGTTTTGCTACCAAACACGCCGTCAAATATGCCAGCAAATATTGATCCAAGGTCGCCGTAGAGGTGCCGGCAGGTTGCATACGTCCTGGCCGACCGTGACCGCAACATGTTGGTCAAGCATAATCTTTTGGATTCTTTTGGCGTGAGCGGCTTGGTTTTGGTAGGATTTGTCAGCGGCTTGACTAAGGGGGTTTTATAACTGCCATGCAGGTAGCCGTGTTGGTAACGTTTTACCGACTTGCCAAGAACCCCTCATAATTAATGCGTCTGCAAAATGACTAATTGCTTTGACCTGCTGAAACACTATATGTTGTGTTTGACCTAAAAAAAGAATACAGGATATAGATGCCTCTTTGTCGTATGATAGATGGCGGACAGAGAACGAGGACCTTATTCGCCCCATTTGGATGGATCTTCGAGCCCCTTGATTGGCTGCGAGGATTGTCCGCATGAGGGCCTATGGTTTTCGAAAACACAGATTGCGCGACGGCGCCGCAAGACAGGGGCAAGCCCTGCCGGGCATCGTTTGGCTCTGAAGCGCAATACGATTTCGACGCGAAAGAGGCAAGAGGATGAAGATCATCAAGCGCAGCGGCACCGAGGTTGTCTTTGACATCGATAAGATTGTCAATGCCATCCGCGCCGCAAACTTGGAGGTCGAGGAGAGCTCTCGTCTTACCGACCGCCAGGTGGTTTACGCGGCACAAAACGTCGCCGAGGCATGCGAGAACGCGGGCCACACCGTGTCGGTCGAGGAGATTCAGGATCTGGTCGAGGACGAGATTATGCGTCTCGACTGCTACGAGGTCGCTCGCCATTACATCATCTATCGCTATGTTCAGAGCCTGAAGCGCCAGAAGAACACGACCGACGACAAGATTCTGTCGCTGATTGAGTGCAACAACGAAGAGGTCAAGCAGGAGAACTCCAACAAGAACCCGACCGTCAATTCCGTTCAGCGTGACTACATGGCCGGCGAGATCTCCAAGGACCTGACCCAGCGTGTGCTGCTGCCCCAGGAGATTGTGGATGCTCACAATGAGGGTCTGATTCACTTCCATGATTCGGACTACTTTGCCCAGCACATGCATAACTGCGACCTGGTGAACCTGGAGGATATGCTCCAGAACGGTACTGTTATTTCGGGCACGCTGATCGAGAAGCCGCACAGCTTCTCGACTGCCTGCAACATCGCGACGCAGATCATCGCTCAGGTTGCTTCCTCCCAGTACGGTGGCCAGTCGATTTCGCTGACCCATCTTGCCCCGTTCGTCGAGGTGAGCCGTCAAAAGATTCGCGGCGAGGTCGCCCGCGAGCTCGAGGAGCTCGGCTTTTCCGCATCTCCCGAAAAGGTCCGCGAGGTTGTTGAGGACCGCCTGCGTGACGAGATCCGCCGCGGCGTTCAGACGATTCAGTATCAGGTCGTGACCCTTATGACCACGAATGGCCAGGCGCCGTTCGTGACGGTCTTTATGTATCTCAATGAGGCCCGTACGCCCCAGGAGAAGCACGACCTTGCCATGATTGTGGAGGAGACGCTTCGTCAGCGCTATGAGGGCGTTAAGAACGAAGCCGGCGTGTGGATCACCCCGGCGTTCCCCAAGCTCATCTACGTGCTCGAGGACGATAACGTTCACGAGGATTCCCCGTACTTCTACCTGACTCAGCTGGCTGCGAAGTGCACCGCCAAGCGCATGGTGCCCGACTACATCTCCGAGAAGAAGATGCGCGAGCTCAAGCTGTCGAAGGGCGAGACCGCGGGCAACGGCGACTGCTATACCTGCATGGGTTGCCGCAGCTTCCTGACGCCCGACCGCTCCGGTAACGGATTTAACAACGTGGCCAACGCGCTGAACTATGACCCGAACAAGCCCAAGTACTACGGTCGCTTTAACCAGGGCGTTGTGACCATCAACCTGCCCGATGTCGCGCTGAGCTCGCATCAGGACATGGATAAGTTCTGGAAGATCTTCGACGAGCGCCTTGAGCTGTGCCACCGCGCCCTGCTGTGCCGTCATGAGCGTCTGATGGGTACGCTTTCGGATGCCGCACCGATTCTTTGGCAGTACGGTGCCCTCGCCCGCCTGAAGAAGGGCGAGACGATCGACAAGCTGCTCGTGGGCGGTTACTCCACCATTAGTCTGGGTTATGCCGGCCTGTATGAGTGCGTCAAGTACATGACGGGCCACAGCCACACCGAGAAGGAGGGCACGCCCTTTGCCATGGCCGTCATGCAGCGCATGAACGACAAGTGCGCGGAGTGGAAGGCCGAAAGCGATATTGACTTCTCGCTGTACGGTACCCCGCTTGAGTCGACGACCTACAAGTTCGCCAAGTGCCTGCAGCGTCGTTTTGGCATCATCCCGGGCGTGACGGACAAGGGCTACATCACCAACAGCTACCACGTCCACGTGTCCGAGGAGATCAACGCATTCGACAAGCTCAAGTTCGAGGGTATGTTCCAG
>CABVAS010000142.1 GCA_902496375.1 uncultured Collinsella sp. | reverse complement strand
GCTCGCGGGCGTTTCCCGTATCCGGTGTCGATCTCTGGCGCCTTGTTACTTTCGATCCGTTAGGACTTTGATATGTCTAATGCACTTGGCCGCGACCTTGCAAAGCTGGTTGCCGCTGTTGACGCTGCCGCCTCTGAGTGCGGCCATGGCGCGTATGGCCAGCGCTTCCATATTATGCCGCCGGCGGGCTGGCTCAACGACCCCAACGGTCTTTGCCAAGCGGGCGGCGTGTTTCACGCGTACTTCCAGTATGCCCCGTTTGATGTGAACGGTGGCGTAAAGATGTGGGGCCATGCCACAAGCCGCGACCTTATGAACTGGGAATATGTTGGCGCCCCGCTGCTGCCCGACGAGCCGTTCGATTGCCATGGCGTGTATTCAGGCTCCGCGCTTGCCGAGGACGGCCGCATTCGCGTGCTCTATACGGGCAACGTTAAGCTTTCCGATGCGGACGGCACGTACGACTACGTCAATACCGGCCGTCGCGCCGATACTGTTTATGTCGAGAGCGTTGATGGCCTTGCCGGTCGGGAGTTCAGCCAAAAGCGCGTGGTGCTGGCGTCCGATGATTATCCCGAGGATTTGACCTGCCACGTGCGTGACCCCAAGGTGTGGCGCGATGATGACGGGCGTTACCACATGGTGCTGGGCGCGCGTCGTCGCGTGGATGGGCCGCATGTCGATAGTCGATTTTGCGCCATGCACGGCGAGGGTGCCGGGCGCGATGTGGGCGAGATCCTGGTGTATGGCTCGGCCGATATGCTGAGTTGGGAGCTCGAGAGTCGTGTGTCTACGCCCGAGCGCTTTGGCTTTATGTGGGAGTGCCCCGGCTATATCGAGCTCGATGCGAATGGCGATACCGCTGCATTTTTGTCGTTCTCGCCCCAGGGGCTCGAGGGCGGTCGTTGGGACCGCGGCAATGTGTATGCAGCGGGCTACATGCCTGTAACGGGCGACATTACGGGTGGTGACGGTGTCTATGAGCTGGGCGAGTTCCGCCTGTGGGACGCCGGTTTTGACTTCTATGCTCCGCAGGAGTTCACGGCCGAGGACGGTCGCCACATTCTGATTGGCTGGATGGGTATGCCCGATGAGCCGACCTATGGCAACGCGCCCACCGTGGCGTGCGGCTGGCAGCACTGCATGACGGTGCCGCGCGAGCTTACGGCCGGTGACGGCGGCGTGGTGCTGCAGCAGCCGGCGTGCGAGATCGAGCGCCATTATGCCTCGGTGCGTGTGGGGGAGGGCTCGTTGGAGGTTGACGGCGATACCTGCTTTGACCTTGCTGTCGACGGTGTCGACGGCGCGTTTACCGCGATTGTTGATGGCGAGCTGAAGCTGGCGTATGTGCCCGCCGAGGGCGGACTGCCCTCGCGCTTTGAGATGCGATTTACCGATGAGGGTCGCGCTTCTGCCGGCTGCGGTCGTACCGTGCGTTGGGAGCCCGTCGACGAGGTTCGTAACGTGCGCATTGTTGGCGATGTCTCCTCGGTCGAGGTGTTTGTGAACGATGGCGCGCTGGTGTTCTCGACGCGCATCTATCCTGAGGCCTATGGTGTGACCGTTGACGCTCCGGGTGCGAGCGTGAACTATCACACGCTCAACATCTAGGCGATTCGTCGCATATCGGCGCTATACTGCAGCCGTTGCCCACGATGCGGGTAACACCCGCATCGTGGGTTTTTGTTTGTGAAGGGACGGTGCCGCGTGGACGTGCAACAGCTAGAAGAGGCTTGGGCTTTGAGAGCCGGCGCGCGTGAGGTGCGGTTGCTTGCGGCCTCGCATGTGCCAGCAGCGCTGTCTCAGCTGGGGATTGTGCGTCCCGGTGACCGCCTGGTCGCGTTTGCCGATGACTTTACCGATGCGTTTGAGCGCGGCTTTGATGGCTGCGATGTTGTTCTCGTGGACCCGCCGTCGGTTGCGGCGTTTGCTGCTGCTTCCGAGGGCTATGATGCTTCGTTTGATGCCGAGGGGCCGCACCTGTGGTGGTTTGTCAACTCCATCGGCGGGTTTGGTCTGCGCGTGCCCGATCTGCGTGCGCTGGGTCGTGCGGCTCGCGAGGCCCATGCGCTGTTGGTTGTGGACAACACCGTGGCGTCGGCTTTTGGCTGCGATCCGCTGCGGCTGGGTGCCGTGCTGTCGCTCGAGGCGCTCGACCGCGTGTGTGCTGGTAAGGCGCCGCGCAAGTTCGTTGCCGCTTCGGTGGCGCGCTCGCAGCTCAAGCGTCATCGTGTGGATGCCGCGGCTGAGTGCGCGCATGCCCTGCTTGAGGGCTGTGGCTTGGCCAAGCTTGATATGCCTGCTGACGAGGCCGGTGTGCTGGAGCGCGGGCTGGACTCGCTCGATGTCCGCATGCAGGCACATTTCGACCGCGCCCGTGCGCTGGCCGAGTACTTGGCTGCGAACGAGATGGTACGCAACGTGCGCTATCCCGGGCTGAGCTCGCATCCCGACCATGTGGTTGCAACGGGGATCCTCGAGCATGGTTTTGGCCCGGCAGTTGAATTCGATCTTATCGAGCTTAGCGCAGGGGAGCTGTTCGATGCTTTGTCGGGGGAGTTCCGCACATCGCTCGCCGGCGGCGCAGCGACGCGCCTTTCGGCCCCACGCGGCAAGCAGGGGAGCACCATCCGTCTCTTCGCCGGCACCGACAATCCCCTGGTCGTAGCGTCCGCCCTAGACAATGCCCTTCGTAAACTAGCTACTCTTTAATGCTTGCGATGAGGTCGCTTGCTTTGGTGGCGATGACGTTGTTGACGTCGGCCCGCAGCTCCTCGTAGACCGCTATGGCTCGCTCGCCGGCGGGGGTGAGGGTGGATCCGCGGGCGCCGTCGCGCTCGATGAGTTTGCAGCCCAGCTGACCTTCGGCCTCGTTCACGATGCGCCAGGCCTTGGAATACGCCATGCCCATGCTCTTGGCGGCGCGGTTGAGCGAGTGCTCGCGGGCGATACCCTGCAGCAGCAAGACGCAGCCGTGTCCAAACACGCCCGGCAGATCTTTGTCGCACGCTTGAATGACCAACTTTGCCGTCGTCTTGTACTCCATACGCTCCACGTCTCCCCGCTAAAGTGTTTGCTGGGCAAACGCAAAGCCTGCGTCAAACCCTCGTGTGCTCTTCTTAAATCATGCATTGTAGCAGTCAAAGTGCGTTAAGATACTTCCCCAGTATTGGGCGCCCAAGGTTGGGCTGGGTCCTACGAGGCCTGCAGCCGACCGGTCGCATGGAAAAAGGAGAAACATGGCTACGTTCTTTCCCGGTGAGTCCCACACGTTTTCGGAGTATCTGCTGGTCCCTGGTTACTCGTCCTCGCAGTGCATCCCCAACAACGTCTCTCTTAAGACGCCGCTAACCCGCTTTAAGCGCGGTGAGAAGCCGGCAATCACCCTGAACATCCCCATGGTTTCCGCCATCATGCAGTCCGTCTCGGGCGTCGACATGGGTGTCGCGCTTGCTACCGAGGGTGGCCTGTCCTTCATCTACGGTTCTCAGACCCCCGAGTCCGAGGCTGCTATGGTCAAGGCCGTCAAGGATCACAAGGCCGGTTTCGTTCAGTCCGATTCCACGCTGACCCCCGACATGACCATGGAGCAGGTCATCGAGCTCAAGGAGAAGACCGGTCACTCCACTATGCCGGTCACCGACGACGGCACTCCCAAGGGTAAGCTCCTGGGCATCGTCACCAGCCGTGACTATCGCCCCAGCCGCGATGACCACCAGACGAAGGTCTCCGAGTTCATGACCCCGCGTGAGCAGCTCATCGTGGGTGACAAGAACATCAGCCTCAAGGTTGCCAACGACGTTATCTGGGACAACAAGCTCAACGCCCTGCCCATCGTCGACGATAACGATCACCTCATGGGCATTGTGTTCCGCAAGGACTACGACAGTCACAAGACTAACCCCAACGAGCTGCTCGATAACGACAAGCGCTACATGGTCGGCGCCGGTATCAACACCCGCGACTATGCCGAGCGCGTGCCGCTGCTCATCGAGGCCGGTGCCGATGTCCTGTGCATCGACTCCTCCGAGGGCTTCAGCGAGTGGCAGAAGCGCACCATCGAGTGGATCCGCGCCAACTACGGCGAGGACGTCAAGGTCGGTGCCGGTAACGTTGTCGACGCCGAGGGCTTCCGCTTCCTGGCCGACTGCGGTGCCGACTTCATCAAGGTCGGTATCGGCGGTGGCTCCATCTGCATTACCCGCGAGACCAAGGGCATCGGTCGTGGCCAGGCCACCGCGCTGATCGACGTCTGCCGCGCCCGTGACGAGTACTACGAGGAGACCGGCGTCTACGTGCCCGTGTGCTCCGACGGCGGCATCGTCTACGACTACCACATGACGCTCGCCCTTGCCATGGGTGCCGACTTTATGATGCTGGGCCGTTACTTCGCCCGCTTTGACGAGAGCCCGACCGAGCGCGTCAACGTGAACGGCCAGTACATGAAGGAGTACTGGGGCGAGGGTTCCGCGCGTGCCCGCAACTGGCAGCGCTACGACCTGGGCGGCGCCGCGAAGCTCAGCTTCGTCGAGGGCGTCGACTCCTACGTCCCGTACGCCGGATCCCTCAAGGACGGCGTGGGCGGCACGCTCTACAAGGTTAAGTCCACGATGTGCAACTGCGGCGCCCTCTCGATCCCCGAGCTCCAGGAAAAGGCACGCCTAACGCTGGTCAGCTCCACCTCCATCGTCGAAGGCGGCGCCCACGACGTTGTCGTGAAGGACTCCCAGCAAAGCGTCAGCTACCGCTAAGCGGCTTTCCCAAGCACCGCACCTTGCCGTTCAAACCATAGCCGGTAGGAGTTAAAACGGCGCA
>CABVAS010000141.1 GCA_902496375.1 uncultured Collinsella sp. | reverse complement strand
ATCGTCGCATGGATCGAGCGAATCGTTCAGGCTGACCCCGAGGCGCGCATCCTGGTCTTTGGCGAGTCGATGGGTGCGGCAACCGCCATGAACGTCGCGGGGGAATCTCTGCCCGCAAACGTGAAATGCATTATCGAGGACTGCGGTTATACGAGTGTTTGGGACGAGTTTTCTCTGCAGCTCAAGGACGTGTTCGGCCTGCCCAGCTTTCCCTTGCTCGATGTAGCAGACTTGGTGTGCAACGTGCGCGCGGGCTACGACTTTCATAAGGCGAGCAGTGTGGAGCAACTCAAACACGCGACGGTTCCCATGCTGTTTATCCACGGCGACCAGGACACCTTTGTGCCGTACGACATGCTCGACCAAAACTACGACGCGTGCGCCAGCAAAGTCAAGCAAAAGCTCACCATCCATGGCGCCACCCACGCCAAGAGCGCGCAAGTTGACCCCGAGCTCTACTGGAACACAGTCAACAACTTCCTCGACGAGTATTTTTAGGCAAAAAGCAACGTCTGGGGCTTTATCTGACCCCCTATTTTCGAAAGTATGCGGCAAAATCTGGAACTGCCGACCAGACCGCAGTTTTACCAACAATTTATCAGGGGTTTTGTTGCCAAAAAACGTCGTGTGCTCGGCGGTCTCGAAATTTGCCGCATACTTCCGAAAAGCCGCCCGTGAGCGCTGTGCCCACGGGCGGCTTTTGCTCTACTTGCGCCAGAAAAGCGCTTCATTTGTCCAATAACTAGGCGCTACTTGACCTCGATGAGCTCGTACTTGCTCGTGCCCAGGCCGATCTTCTCGGCGTGTGCGATACAGGCGCGCCAGTCGGTGTCGGGATGCGTGATGCAGAAGGGGTCCTTGGCCTGCTCGCCCTCCAGATGCTCGTGGTTGTGCTCCATCTTAGCCGCGCTATCGGTGAGCTCGGTGTTGGGCAGCGGCTCGGACGCCATGACGGCATCGGCACAGGCCTGGTCGATGGCGACCGGGTCGAAGCTCGCGAACATGCCGATATCGTTGACGATAGGCGTGTCGTTTTCGGGATGGCAATCACAGTTGGGGCTGATATCCATGGCAAGCGAGATGTGGAAGCTCGGGCGGCCGTCGACGACGGCCTTGGTGTACTCGGCGATCTTGCAGTTGAGCACGTCGGCCGCAGCGTCATAGCCGGGCTTGATGCAGTCCTGGTTGCATGCCGCAATGCAGCGTCCGCAACCCACGCAGCGATCGTGGTCGATGGCGGCCACGTGCACCGTGCGGGTGTTGCCGTTGGCAAGCTCGCGCTCGCGGGTATCGTCAAACGAGATGGCGTTGTGCGCACAGATCTTTTCGCAGGCACGGCAGCCAACGCAGTGCTCGGTCGCGACGTTCGGCTTGCCGGCGGCATGCTGCTCCATCTTGCCGGCACGGCTGCCGCCACCCATGCCCAGATTCTTCATGGCGCCGCCAAAGCCGGCCTGCTCATGGCCCTTAAAGTGGGTGAGGCTAATCACGATATCGGCATCCATGAGTGCCTGACCGATCTTGGCCTCGCGCACGTACTCGCCGCCCTCGACCGGGACGAGCGCCTCGTCGGTGCCCTTGAGACCGTCGGCGATGATGATCTGGCAACCCGTGGCATACGGAGTAAAACCGTTCTGGTAGGCGGTGTCGATGTGCTCGAGCGCGTTTTTGCGGCTACCCACATAGAGCGTGTTGCAGTCGGTGAGGAAGGGCTTGCCGCCCAGCTCCTTCACGACATCCGCGACGGCGCGAGCGTAGTTGGGGCGCAAAAAGCTCAGGTTGCCCAACTCGCCAAAGTGAATCTTGATGGCGACGAACTTGTTCTCAAAGTCGATCTGCTCAATTCCGGCGTGACGGATGAGGCGCTTGAGCTTGTCGAGCTGGCTCTCGCGAGCATGCGTGCGCAGGTTGGTGAAGTACACCTTAGCGGGTGCTGCGGGTGCAGTTGCGGTCATAGATCTATCCCCTCGGTCTATATGGCGTTACAGACATAAGAGGATGGTACCCGCTGAAGTAGGGTCAAAGTCAAGCGCGAAACCTAGTCGTTGGGGACGTCCCTTTCCTGCCGGGCGGCGAAAGAATGTCCCCAGCGACTAGTCTTTTAGAAACGTCCCCGATGACTACTCTTGGACTTTGAGGGCTTCGGCCAGACTGACGCGCTTGATAGAACGCGTGTGTAGCAGCGCCACGACCAGGTAGGTCGCAAAGCCAATGCCCACGCACGCCGCCATGGACCAAGCGGGCACGTAGATCTCGATATTGCCGTTGTAGGCGAGGAGCATCGAGCGGAAGATGGCCGTGAGCGAGCCAATAATGACCGGCAGGCTTAGCACGAGCGACACCACCACGCACAGTGTGATCGAGCGGATGTACAGATGCGAGATCTCGCTATCGCGATAGCCAAAGACTTTCATGTAGCTGATCGAACGGGCGCTATGGTCGATCACAGCCTTGGTCAGCAGGTACATAAACAGCAGGAAGATAAACACCGCAAGCCCGACCATCATGCCGATCATTTTGCTCATCATGCCGATGAACTGATCGCCCACGGCGCGCATGTCGTCGGGTGTGGTGTCGCCGGCAAAGTAACGCGCATCGAGGTCGAGCTTCTCGTCGCTCACATAGCCGTTAAAGTAGGCGGCGTCGTTGTCGAACAGCTCGTTAAAGTCTTCGATACTCATATAGATATTCATGTCCGACTTGGAGCCCCAGGCACAATCCTTGCCCGCGTACTCAAGGGAATAATGCTCACCCTCGTACTTGTCGCCGAGCGTGACCTTCTGACCCTCGCTCCAGCCAAACTTGCCGAGCAGACCGCCGCCAAAGACGACGCGCCCATCGCCGACGTTGAGGTCTTTCCAATAGCGCGAATCGGGCGAGATGCCGTAGACGGAAATCGTCTCCTGACCATTACCATCACCGCGGTCGTATTGCAGCTGGTAAACGGCATATTTCTCGGCCTGCGCGATTGCGCCCGCGCCGTTGTCGGTCGTATTGACCGGGTGAATATCGTCGTTGTCAGTGTCAATCTTGGAGGCTTTGTCGATCAGGTCGATAGCCTCATCGCGGTTGCAGCCGAGGGCATCGGCAAGATCGTCAAGGCGCGCGTAGAGCACATCCTTCTTGTCCTGGACCTTGGCAAACGCATCCTGCGCTACGGCCAGGCTCTCGGCAGACGGAGATGCGGTCGCAGCATCGGCTGCCGCCTGCGCTGTATCGGCCGCGTCGTCGAGCTCGTCATCGGCATCTTGGGCGGCAGAAAGCAGCGCGCCGTCAACCGACTGCAAGCGCTCGAGTGCTGACCACTGCCCACGCTCCTCGGCAGTGCCCTCGAGCTCCAGCGGAGCCTTGAGCGTGTACTGGTACTCGGCGACCAGGCCCGTCTCGAGGTTGTCCGCGTAGTGCGTCATCGTGGGCAGAATCGCCAGGCCAAAGAGCAGCAGCAGCGAGGCAAATGCAATGCCCACGAAGAGCGTGGCGAAGTTGCCCAGGTTGCGCAGGAAGATACGCAGGCGGAAGCGGGAAACAAAACCCATGCGCTCCGGCAGCTGCAGGCCGCGCTTGGTGCCCGATTTGCCGCTCGCCTCGTGACGAAGGAACTGCAGCGGGGTCTTCCCCATCTTGCGAAGCAGGCCCACCAGCGTGATGAGGATGAGCGCGACGGCGGGAACCACGGCGCACTTCACAAAGATCTCCCAGCTCCAGTACACCTGGAAGGGCGGCAGGCTGTACGAACCGTAATAGAGGCTGCGCATGGGCTCGGTAAAGAACGCTATGCCGAGCGCAGTGCCCAAAAGCGCCGCGACCACGCCCACGATGGCGGGAAGCGCAAGGTAGTGCAGCACGATCTCGCGTCGACGATAGCCGCTGGCGAGCAGCGTGCCGATGATGGCGCTCTCCTCCTCGATGGTGGCATCGGTAAGGACCACAAAGACAAACGCCATGATTACGATGATGATGTCGAGCAGCGTCATCCACATCATGGAGTCGCCGTCTACGTCGTCGCGCGCGTAGCCAATGCCCTGGTTGGAATCGGCGTCGATCAGATCGTCCACGCGCGCGTCGGCGTCGGTCAGCGCCTCGACCATATCCTGTTCGGCATCGGTACGGTCTGCAGTGGAGAGGTCGCGATCGGCAAAGGTGAAGGAGTAGGTGTAGGCAGGCGCGCCGCCGGCATCCTCGAGCGCGGCAAAGCCGCCATCGGTGACCTCGGCTACGCCGTACGTGATGGTGTTCACCGTAAAGTCCGAATTGTTGAGGAACAGCGCCTGGCTATCGGGCTGGGTCATGATGCCGCAAATGGTGTAGGTTCGGCCCTCGAGCTCGACTTTATCGCCCACGGACAGGTTGTTATTGGTGGCAAAGACACGGTCGATGGCCACCTCGTCATCCGCCTTGGGCTGCTTGCCCTCACAGTAGGACGCAATGTCCACCTTAGCGCGGTGCGCATAGGTGCGCAGCGTGCGCTTGGTGCCGTCGTCGCCGGACGCCTTTTTGATGATGGCATCGATAGAGAAATTCTTGTAGAGCGTGACGCCGCCGACGTCGCCGGCAGCATCCTCGGCGGCCTTGAGCTGGTCTTTGGTGGCCTCGA
The DNA here is from genome assembly GCA_902496375.1 of uncultured Collinsella sp. GTDB lineage: Bacteria > Actinomycetota > Coriobacteriia > Coriobacteriales > Coriobacteriaceae > Collinsella. The sequence continues at coordinate 229 of CABVAS010000141.1, read as the reverse complement.
AGGAGGTGGTCACGCGGCCATCCTCAATCGTGTACGCATCGCGCATGTCGTCGATAAGACAACCGATGGAATGCGCCGCGAGCAAAAAGCCCGAGGTGAGAGCGATGCTTCCGCACATAAGCAAAAAGATGCCCAGGCACTTGCCAATATTGCGGCGCAGCTCGCGCGGGAGACGTTTTGCGAGAGGTGTCATGGCGCCGCCTACCAATCGCTCTTCCGATCTATAGAT
>CABVAS010000140.1 GCA_902496375.1 uncultured Collinsella sp. | reverse complement strand
CGCCTGCCGGCCATGATGACGTCGCTAAGGGAGAAAAAGCCGCCATCGTCGAGCGGCTGGGAATGATCCTGCGCTTCGTTTGCGCTTTCGGGTTTGTTGTTATGAGCCATATATTCCTCTTTTAGGTTGCAACGCAAGCATTATAAAACGTGGCAAGCGCGACGAGCCGGTGGGTTGCTTTCCATTCTGTTTCGCGGCTTGCGGCCGACAGGTGTATTTGCGGGTACAGGCCAAATCGCGGTCGCGCGTCGGGGGATTATACTGAGACAAGCATAAAGAATCGGCGTCCCTGTTGTGCGCCGTGGCATTAAAGAGGTGCATATGGCAGAGAAACTCATTCCGCTGGAGGACGCGCAGTCGATCGTTCTGTCGCACGTTGCTCCGACCGATCTCGTCGAGATTCCCGTGTGGCAGGCCGCCGGTCTTCCCTTGGCCGAGGACGCGGTGGCCGATATCGACATCTCGCCGTTTGCCAACAGCGCTATGGACGGATATGCCGTGCGCTCGGCGGACTTGGCGCAGGCGTCTGGTGAGACGCCGGTGACGCTCGACGTTATCGGACACGAGGCAGCGGGCCATGTCTTTGAGGGCGTGGTCGGCACGGGCGAGACCGTCCGCATCATGACGGGCGCGCCGGTGCCCGAGGGTGCTGACGCCGTAGTGAAATACGAGATCGTCGACGTGCTTGACGGCGATGGCAACGAGGGCTCGCACGTTCGCTTCTCGGCGCCGGCCAAGGTAGGGGAGAACGTTCGCTCTGCCGCCGAGGAGGCGCATGCCGGCGATGCTGTGATGCGCGCCGGCGAGGTCGTGGCTCCGGCGGGCGCGGGTCTGCTGGCAAGCGCCGGATACGCGAGCGTGAAGGTGCACGCTGCCCCGCGTGTGGGCATCATCTCGCTGGGCACGGAACTGGTCGCACCGAGTAACGTGCCGGCGCGCGGGCAGATTCGCGACTCCAACTCCTCGGCGTTGATGGCCGAGGCGCTCGATGCAGGAGCCGAGCCCGTGTTCTACGGCATTGCGCCCGACGATGAGCAGGCGATTGCCGAACTGGTGCATCGCGCCGTGCAGGAGTGCGATTTTGTCATTACGAGCGGTGGCGCCTCGGCGGGCGATTACGACTACGTGACGGCGCTCGTCCGGCGCGAGGGCGAGGTGCTGTTTGACCGCATTTCGATGCGTCCGGGCAAGGCCATCACGTTTGGCTTGCTCGGGGGTAAGCCCTACCTGGGGCTTTCAGGCAATCCGGCCGCGGCGTATGTGGGCTTTGAGATGCTCGCGCGCCCGGCGATTCGCAAGATGCGTGGTTTTGCCGAGGGGGCGCGCCCCGTGCAGCGAGCGGTTCTTACCCACAGTGTGAAAAAGCGCCAGGACCGACGCTTCTTCGATCGCGCCACGGTTTCGCGCGACCCCGAGACCGGTGAGCTGTTGGTGACCGAGGCCAAGACGCAGAATTCGGCGCTGCTCGGCACGATGCAGCGGGCCAACTGCCTGCTGCGTATTGACGAAGGACCGTGCGACCTCAAGGCGGGCGACGTCGTGGATGTCGTGCGTGTCGACCTGCCCGAGGGAACGGTGTTGTAGGAGGAAGACTATGGAGTTGAAGATATCGATCGTGACGTGCTCGGACACGCGCGATCTTGCGCAGGACGAGGCCGGAGCCGCACTCGAGGAGCTTATCGAAGCGCAGGGCTGGACGGTCGCCTCACATGTGGTCGTGCGCGACGACGTCAGCGAGATTGGTGATGCCATTGTGGAAGCCGCCGATGAGTGCCACGCCAATGTCGTGCTCACCTGCGGCGGCACGGGGCTTTCGATGCGCGATGTGACGCCCGAGGCGACGCGTGCCGTCTGCGACCGCGATGTGCCGGGTATTGCAGAGGCGATTCGCGCGTACTCGATGACCAAGACGCGCCGCGCCATGCTCTCGCGCGCTATTTGCATGCAACGAGGTCATACACTTGTCGTAAACTTTCCCGGTTCTACGAAGGCCGCCCGCGAAAGCTGGGAGGCCATAGCAGACCAGCTGGAGCATGCGGCTCAGATGACAGCGGGCGGCGGACATACCAATTAAGCGGTTTACCTGCGGTGGGGCGACCTTATCGGTCGCTCCGCTTTTGTTTTCCGCCGAATCGACGCCGAGGTGTACGGTAACTCGAAACTATATTCTCAGCGAGAATAATTTCTCACTAACATTATTCGCGCAAAAGTATAATCTGATTGCAGATTAAAGCCCGCGGTGGGGTACCCGGGCACAAGGTCCGAAAGGGTTGAATATGTTCGATATGGTTTCTCGCCGCGGATTCGTCTCGCTTTCTGCTGTCGCCGCTGCCGGCCTTGGTCTTGCTGGCTGCTCGGGCAGCAAGACGTCCGAGCCGGCCGGATCCGATGCCGGCTCCGCCAAGTCTTCCTCTAAGAAGAAGGCTGTCGAGCTGCAGGTCTTTGCCGCCAACTCGCTCGAGAAGGCCCTGCCCGAGGTTCAGGAGCTCTACACCGAGCAGACCGGCACTACGTTTGCCGACACGCAGTTTAAGGCGTCTGGCGACCTTGTCGAGCAGATGCGCGCCGGTGCCGCCGTCGACGTGTTCATCACGGCCTCCAAGGGCACCATGGACGACGCCGAGGCCGCCGAGCTCGTCGACGTCGATACGCGTGAGGACATGTTCGTCAACGACCTTGTGATCATTCGCGCCGAGGGCTCCGACACCAAGGTCGAGGCCATCGCCGACGTCGCGAATCTGGACGGCAAGATCGCCATTGGCGACGCCAAGACCGTTCCCGCCGGCAAGTACGCCAACCAGGCGCTGGCTTCTGTGGGCCTCTACACCGGCACCGAGGGCGACGACGGCGAGTACGCGCCTGAGATCGCCGACAAGGTAGCCCTGGCTGACAAAGTTGGTACCGCCGCCGCCTATGTGTCCACGGGCGACTGCGTGGCTGGCTTTGTCTATAGCTCCGACATCTTCCGCTACGACGGCATCGAGGAGGCCTTCGTGTGCCCCGAGGACTCGCACAAGCCCATCGTGTACCCGGGTGCCGTTGCCGAGAGCTCCGAGCACGCCGACGAGGCCAAGGCGTTCATCGACTTCTGCCTGACCAACAAGAAGGCTCAGAAGATTTGGGCCAAGTACGGCTTTGAGCTTTCCGCGTAGTGCGGCTTGGCGCGATAATTCCATCGTTTTGTGTTTCACTCCGTCCTTGTATTCGCTTGGAGCTTTTCGTGCTTAATAGATTCCGCATGCTTGTCGCCTGTGCTTTGACCTTCGCGCTTTGCTGGGTGCCGGGATTTGCGTTTGCTGGGGACGCTGAGGACGGGGCCCAGGCTGCTGCGACCGCTCATGGGCTTTCCTATGGGATCGAGGGTTTTGAGCGGTTGGCCAAGGGGACCGCTCGTGCCATGGAGGGCCAGCCTGAGGGCTACCGGTTTCCCGTTGACGAGGACGTGGACCTTGTGGTGGCGCCTGCTGCCGATCGCGTTGTGGTGTGGATATCGCCCAAGGCGGTCGAGAAGTATGGATTGGATCCGCAGGACAACGAGTGCGTATCGGGTCTCAAGGCCCTCGTCTGTAAGCTCGACAGCGCAAACTGCATGGGAGGTGCGCAGCTAGGGGACGTGGATCTTCCTTGGTATGTCACGGCGGAAACAACGTTTGATGCCGGCGGGTATACCTATGGCTTTGACGAGCGCGGTGCGGATGGGGGCCGCTATGTGGTGATTGCATCAGCCTCGGGTGATGCCAAGGGCGGCGCGCGTTGGCTTGATAGCGCTCAAATGGTAGAAGCATCGTCTGTCGTATTGCGGGATGAGCAGGGGCCCTGGACCTCTCTGACCTCCTTTTTGTGCGACATCGACTATCGCCCGTTTTGGGTGTCCATTAAAACGAGCGGTCTTGCCCTGCTGATTTCCTTTGCGCTGGGCCTGTTCGCCGCGTGGAAGACCATGGGTACCTCGAGTCGCATCAAGGGCCTGCTCGACTCGGTCTTTACCATCCCCATGGTGTTGCCGCCCACGGTCTGCGGCTTTTTGCTGCTTATGCTGTTTGGTCGCTCGACCGGGGTGGGCCAGTGGCTGATTGCGCACGGCGTCTCGATTGTCTTTACGTGGCCGGCGGCGGTGATCTCTGCCGTGGTGGTATCGTTCCCCCTGGTCTACCGTACGGCGCTCGGCGCCTTTGAGAGCCTCGACACGCAGATGCTTGACGCCGCGCGTACCCTGGGATGGTCCGAGCGTCGCATCTTTGCCAAGCTTATGATGCCGCTTGGGTGGCCTTCTATTGCCGCTGGTACGGTCCTCGCCTTTGCCCGCGCGATGGGAGAGTTTGGCTGCACGCTGTTCTTTGCGGGCAACTACGCCGGCATTACGCAGACCATCCCCATTGCGATTTACTTTGAGTGGATGGGCGGCAACACCTCGGTGGCCCTCTTTTGGGTCGCCGTTGTGATTGCGTTCAGTTTCCTGGTTATCCTATTCATCAACATGTACACGGCGCATTCGCAAAAGTATCGCGAGCGGGGCCTTTCCCGTGCGGAGTGCAAGCGGATCAAAGATCTTGCCGGACAGGGCGATTCGCTCGACCCGGCGGGCGGCGATGCCTTGCGTATCGATCGCGAGGCGCTGGCCGAGCTCATGCGCGATGATGCCGCTTTGCAGGGAGGTCGATAGGCCATGTCGCTCGTTCTGGATATCAAAAAGCGCTATCCCGGGTTTATGCTCGACATGCAGCTTGAGGCCGGCGAGGATCGTGTGGCGCTGCTCGGTGCCTCGGGTTGCGGCAAGAGCTGTACGCTGCGCTGCATCGCCGGCGTGGAGACGCCCGACGAGGGCAAGATCGTCGTCCACGGCGTGAC
>CABVAS010000139.1 GCA_902496375.1 uncultured Collinsella sp. | reverse complement strand
ATGCCATCGTCAGGCGAGACATCTGGCTCTGCAGTGCCCAAACAAAGCGGGACCTCAGCGCACCCATGGGCCTCGAGCAAATCAAAGAAGACCGAAAGGCGGTCGAGATTCCACCCGGCAACTACCCTACTCAGGCAATCGGCATATCCATACAGATCGGCACGCACAGGCGCCGTGCAGCCTCGGTCCAGAAAACCGATCACACGCTCTGGACTCGAGCAATAGGCCCTGCCAAACCGATACCCCTCGAGCCATTCACGCGCATCATCCAGGTATTCCTCGCGCCCAGCATGATTCAAAAGAGCCTCGACCTCGGCATCCGAAAAACCGAAACATCGGTCACACCACGCCGACAGCGGCGTCGTCAGACAATACGAGCAGCCGCGCGAAGAAAGCGCCGCTTCGGCAGGACCGGGACACTCCCCCATCAGACACGTCAGCCGCAACGAATCGTGCGCAGTGGCAATGGCGTCAAACAGCACACGGTCAAGTAGTTCTGCCGGATCGGCGTCGGAAGCGTCCCTCGCGCTCGCACGGCGAGACCACGCCGCATCGTACCCATCAACGAGCAATACAACCTGCTCATCGCTGGCAATCTCCAGCAGCTCTATGAGCACGCCAAGCACCGAGGCGACCTCGTCCTCGCTCGCCGCGCCACGCGCAACACGTTCGATGTGACGCACCTTGTCTCGAGCTAAATCTGGAGCCTCCAAAAGCGCCAGCAGGCGGGCGCACTCGCCCGAAAGAGCATCGCGCACGACGTCGGCAACAGCGGGGCCACGCCTCGCAGCGCCAGAAAAATCCAGCGATATCACCGGATAGCAAGCGTACTCATCCCGATAGCGCCCGCCGTCTGCATCCCAAATCTGAGCATCGGCAAACAAACGCTGACCAGAGCGACCGACCGCTGGACGCTCCAGAAAAGCCCTGAGCATCGACAAGTTCATGCTCTTGCCAAAACCCTCGGGTCGACAGCACACCACAACGGACGCGTCGCAGTCCAACACATCGGCAATAAACATGGTCTTGTCAACCAGCATGCAGCAACCAAGGGCCTCCGCATAGTCGTGCATGCCAATGGGCAAAACCACATCGTCGGCACAGCCGATCAAGCGCACGCCAAAGCCAGCAGCACAATCAACATTTGCCTGTTCAGACACCAAAACGTTCCCCCTAAATCGCTGCACGATGCCAATTGTAATGACCGCCTCGCGCGTACCGACGACGCCGCGCGAACATATCGGGCAACGGTAGCAACAAGAGGTGTGAGGGGGCACAACTAATCGTTGCACAACAAAACGGGGCCCGATGCATTCGCACCGGACCCCGTCCCAACTCTTTAGTTATCTAGCAACCAAGAGGCTACTCCTCCGAGCCGTCCTCCCCAGAAGCCTTCTTCTGCTGATCGAGCTTATGCTTACCACTTACGATAGACGTAGCGCCCAGCGTGGCCAAGCTCGCGCTGGCAAGGCTCGCCATCACAATCAAATCGCCCGTCTTGGGCATGTTGCCGCCCGAGGACTTGGTTGTTGTAGTCGTCGTGTTGGTCACCGTTTTGGAGTCATTTTGCTCCTGGTTCCGGTTGTCAGTGTTGCCTTTACCGTTGTCCTCGCCCTGCTGCTTTCCGTCCTTGGTCTTGCCCTTGCTCTCGTCCTTCTCCTCAGATTCAGACTTCTTATCCTCGTCCTTCTTCTGTTCGGACTCGTCGCCCTTCTCCTCAGAGCTAGAACCCTTATCAGATTCGTTCTTCTCGGAAGCCTTGCCCTTGGAGTCGCCCTTTGCGGCCTCGGTCTTTTCCGTGGAAACCTGATCAGAGTTGTCCTTGTTCTGGGTCGAGCCGTTATTGACGCCAGCCATCAGCGAAGAGCCCAGCGTAGAACCAAGCTGCACGGAGAAAGAAGGCTTCTTGTCCGGCGAAGCAACGGGAGCGTCCGGCGCCTTATTCGAGTCGTCCTTGGAAGCATCGGAATCAGGGGTTGTGTCAGAGCCGGAGCCATTGTTAGAGCCGGTGCCAACGGACGAATCGCTCGAGCCGGTAGATGAGTTAGAGGTGTCAGCGTCGGTCGAACCAGAAGCGTCGCTGTCCGTATTGCCGACAGAGCTTGAAGACGAATCGCCCGCAGCAGAGCCGTTCGAATTGGAGCCGTTCGAGGTAGAGCCGTCGTTGGTAGTGCCGCCAGCAGAGCCATTACCGTCAGCATCGGTCGAGGGCGCATCCATCCTGTCATCGTTGACATCGTCACTCGAGCTGTCATTCGAATCAGGTATCGGCGAGGGCGCCGGCGTAGGCTCGGGCTGCTCGGGCTTGTTGTCCTTCGCAGCGGCAGCCTCGTCCTCGGCGATATAGACCAGGCAGTCCTTTAGCTCGTTGCGGTAGCGGTTCTTCCAGCCCTCGTGGTACTGGGGCTGGCTTGCATACTTGGTCGCCACGTTATTGACCACACTATTGGAGAGCGCCGTCACAAACTCGCGGTCGGACATATCGTTGGAAAGATTCGCCCAGCGGAAAAAGTCCCTGCAGCCACCAGTGCCGCACATGTTGGTGATGCTCCACACCATGCCCTTGACGCAATCGGCGCGGCCCGAAATATCAATACCCAGGCCGCTCTTGAGCCACGCCTCAGTCACCGCATAGTACGAGTTGTACGCATAGGCATCTTGAAGTGCTGAGAACTCAACAGGATCGGTGTTGTACGCACCCTGGAAGGCATCCTGAGCGATATGGCCCAACTCGGTGAGCTGGCCGTTCTCGTACATGGCATTGCTCGTGTTGGAAATCTCGCTGCCGCGATCAATCGCATCCTTGAGCATGCTGTATTTTTCGGGGCTGTAGTTGTAGACCTGCTTCATAAACGGAATGAGCGACCAACGGCGGTCGAACTGGTAATAGCCCAGCGCGTTGTAGCCGTCACCATACGAAAAGCCCTGGTTGTAGTTACCATGGCTCTCGTACTTGGTAAAGTACTTCATCTCGGTAGTCACGTTGACAAACGAAACGCCCTGGACCGACCTCAGCACGCCCGAGAAGGACTGCTGGGTGTAGAGACCCTTATCGATATCGGTGGCATCCGAGGCAACGCCTGGCGTGGGCTCCTCGGCAGCGGCGGGTGCCGGCGCGGAAACGGCGCCAAACGAAAGCGCCAGCGTCAGACCCGCGACAATAGCAGAATGCTTGGGCTGCATAAGATCCTCCCTGCATTGGTGTAGTTAAAGTGCAGTTTGCAAAGATAGAATCAGTATTGCAGCTCGTCCGTTGTTGCACAACAACCCCTCGGTAAACGGCAACAACCTTCCGCGAAATCTTAAGGAATTAAACAAACTGGTCGTCGGGCGCCATCAGAAGCTCGCCGTATCGCTCCATCAGCCCGTCCCTCAACTGACAGAAAGCGGGGATATAGACGTTCAAGATGCGCTGAATCAAATCTTGAGCGAGCTTGTTGTCGTAGATATGGACGTTCGTATTGCGGTCTCTGAGCATGTCTAGCCAGGCCGCCTCATCAATAAAGTCGTAGAATCGGTACGACTCCTTCAAGATGGCACGAGGAGACCCCGACGCGGCAAGCGTGGCGCCCTCATACTCGAGCAGACGCTTAAGGAGCTTCCAGCTCAGTTCAAATTGAAGATTGAACTTATTAATCAATCCACTCTGAACAAAATCATTGTTGAGATCCTGATTGGGCGCATCCTCAAGATTCGCCAAGGCGCTAACAAAGTTCTCATATTTTTTCATACAGAATCACACCATCCCTGGCAATCTCATCGAGCAATTGCTGCGATAGGGACTCGTCGAGATTGACGACATCTACATCTAAAAGAGTATCAAGATGTTCCTCGATCAAATATGAGAAACGGCCGAAATCCCGGCAACCTGCTACGGCGATGTCAATATCGCTCTTGGGCAAGTTGTTGCCTCGAGCACGAGAACCAAACAACACGACCTTCTCGGCGTCACATTCCCGAGCAAAAACTTCGATTTGCTTGTACACCTTGTCGAGAGATGTCATTTGCAGCCCTTACAGCTTAATGTCAAAGTTGATCTCAGGGACGGCGGCCAGGTCGGCCAACGTCACGCCATCGACGTACTTTTCGATTACGTCGTCCAGGCCGCGCCAGAACTTGACGGTCGAGCACAAATCGCTGCGGGTGCAGCTGTTGTCGATGCCGTCGCACGCCACGGGCGCCGTGCTGCCCTCGACGGCGCGCAGGATGTCGCCGGCACGCACCTCGGCTGGATCCTTGGCCATCATGTAGCCGCCGCCCTTGCCGCGCACGCTCTTAAGCAGGCCCGCCTTCATAAGCGGACGAACCAGCTGCTCCAAATACTTTTGTGAAATATGCTCGCGGTCAGCGACCTCGCGAAGGGCAATCTTGCCCTCGGCGTCACCAAGCGCTGCGATATAGATCATCAGACGGAGGGCATAGCGGCCCTTAGAAGAAATGAGCATACCTACCCTCTCATCGTAGCCGAGACAAAATACCAGGCTTGTTTGTCCCAAATCTTATGCACGCGGGGCAAACAAGCCTGATTATTATGTCCCACATCTAAAAAGTCGAGTGGATTAGTCGGGTTTTCCCTTGACTAACGCCGAACCCATAGTAACTTTATTCCGAGAAGATTCCTAGGGTTTAGTACACCTATGAGTACACCATATACAGAGAGGGACAGCATGAGCGCAAATCCGCTGCTTTCCATCGAAGGTCTGACCGCCTCCGTGGACGAGAAGACCATCCTCCACAACGTCAACCTCAACGTCGCCGCCGGCGAGACCCACGTTCTGATGGGACCCAACGGCGCCGGCAAGTCCACCCTCGGCCACCTGGTCATGGGCGACCCCGTTTACACGGTCAACGACG
>CABVAS010000138.1 GCA_902496375.1 uncultured Collinsella sp. | reverse complement strand
AATATGAGAAAGCGACTGCGCAAGCCCGGCATCGGCATATTTAAAGTCGGTGAGCCACACATCGACCAGGTCGCCCAGCGCCGCCACGGCACTCGCGCGCTCGTAACCACTCGTGTTGTAGACGATCGGGATGACCAGCCCGCGCGTCCGTGCCGCGGCGATCGCAGCAGGCAACAGGTGCGCATAGTGCGTCGCCGTCACCAAATTGATGTTGTTGGCACCCTGGTCCTGCAGCTCCAGCATAATCTCGACCAGGCGCTCAGGCGAAATCTCAAGGCCAAAATTGCCGGTCGAGATCTCGTGGTTCTGGCAGTAGATACATTTAAGCGAGCAACCGCTAAAGAAGATCGTGCCCGAACCGGCCTCGCCCGAGATAGGCGGCTCCTCCCACATATGAAGCGCCGCGCGAGCGACCTTAAGCGTGTCGTCGGCACCGCATACGCCGCGCGCGCCCTCATCGCGCGCCGCACCGCAACGGCGCGGACACAAATGGCAGGCGGGCGAAAAAAGTTCGGTCAACGACATCGGCATAAAAAAATGCTCCAAAACAACGATTCAGCAGCTCAAACGTAAAGGGCCAGACCGGGTAGACGGCTCCGTCCCTAAGGCGCCGTAATCGTCCGACACGATTTTTGTAATGTCAAGACTGGAATCGATAAAGTGCCGCTTTATGATGTAGGTATTCCGCCCCCCGCGGAGCAACTGGGTGAACCGTCGCGTTTATTTAGGGAGCCCACACAGTCGTACCTAGTACAGGTATCCTTCGTTGTTAAGGACGCTGGAACAGTCGATGAGGGCACCCACCTGTTTTAGGTGGGTTCATTTTCGTAACGTGGGGGGTGGTTTTCTTTTGCCGAAAATCACCATTACAGTCCATATGGATCCCCGCCGGCATCCCGACAAGCCATCGACAACATCCCAATATCTGGTATGCGCGTGATAATCGCACGGTGCAAACCTCCGCACCCCCCTCGGTCGAGTATCATGGGACAGCTATGCCATTTCCGCGTAGCAACCTTTGACCTTTTCCTTCGACGCTTGGCGGTTTTTAGATTCATGGCTTCATCCCCGAGCTACATACCGTACCTATGCGTGGCAGCGGCGGCCTTTATCACGACCTTCCTCGCGGTGCCCCTGGTCAAGCGCTTGGCAATTAAGCTCGATGCCGTCGACTATCCTTCTAAGCGCCGCATCAACACCAAGCCCATCCCGCGTTTGGGCGGAACGGCGGTGTTTTTGGGCCTGGTCGTTGCCTGCATTGTGCAAATCCTAGGCACCTGGTACCTGGGCTGGCCGCCCGTTTTGGTGCCGCACCCGCGCCTTCACATTAGCTATCCCATGCTGGCGCTCTCCTTTACCGTCATCTTTGCGACCGGCGCGATCGACGACGTCTTCCAGCTCAAGCCCAAGCAAAAGCTGGCCGGACAGGTCCTCGCCGCGCTTATCGCCTGCATGGGCGGCCTAAAAATCGGCGTCATCGTCAACCCGTTTGCCCCCGGCGAAATCATGCTCGGATGGCTCGCCTACCCCATCACCGTGATCTATCTGGTGGCATTCACCAACATCATTAACCTCATCGACGGCCTTGACGGCCTGGCGACGGGTATCTGCGGCATCGCGTCGTTCACCATGTTTTCGATGGCCGTTCTCTCGGGCCGCATCGACGCCGCCGCGCTCTCCATTGCGCTCTTTGGCGCCTGTCTGGCCTTTTTGCGCTACAACTTCAACCCCGCAAGCATCTTCTTGGGCGACTCGGGGTCGCTGCTTCTGGGCTTTGCGCTGGGCTCCATCTCGCTGCTCAACGTGAGCCGCACCGCCGCGCTCACCTCGCTCATCATCCCGCTCATCGTTGCCGGCGTGCCCATCATCGACACGTTTAGCGCCATTGTGCGCCGCAAGCGCGCCCACATTAACATCGGGCAGGCCGACAAAGGCCACATCCACCACCGCCTGATCCAAGAAGGCTACAACCAAAAACAGGCTGTGCTGCTCATCTATGCCTGGTGCATTATGCTTTCGGCCGGCGCCGCCGCGATTAACCAGGTCGAGGTGCCCATGCGCGTGCTCTTCTTTACCGTGCTCGCCATTGGCTCGGCGGCCTTTGCCAAGCATCTACATCTGTTTGAGCCCGTACTGCGCCACCATTACAACAAGCGCACGCACGAGGACGAGCTGGTCACCCCCGACGACCCCGCTTTTAAGCAGGAGGAGCAGGCAGCCGAGGAGCGCAAAGAAGAGCGCCACCACAAGCTCTAGGGCAAGCTGCCGAGGATGTGCCAAGGCACCGTTTGCCAAGCGCGGCCGCGCCGCACCCATCGCACATGCCGCACCACGCGCGCCCCTCTCCCGCCCCTCGCCTACTTACGCACCACCCCTCCAATAAACGCGTTATCATCTTGACCCATGAACATACGTTAGGAGCAATCATGCCAAACGAGAACAGCTACGAAGTCGCGCTGCAAAAGAGCAACGCCATTCGCGAGGGCCTGGCCAAGACGCCCGAGAAGTTCACCATGCTCACCGGCGACCGCCCCACCGGCCGCCTGCACCTGGGCCACTACTTTGGCACCCTCAAGGGCCGCGTTGAGCTGCAGAACATGGGCGCCAAGACCAACGTGCTCATCGCCGACTACCAGGTCATCACCGACCGCGACACGACCGAGCACATCCAGGACAACGTGTACAACATGGTCATGGACTACCTTGCCTGCGGTATCGACCCCGACAAGACCATGATCTACGCGCACTCCGCCGTGCCCGCAGCAAACCAGCTCATGCTGCCGTTCCTGTCGCTGGTGTCCGAGGCCGAGCTGGCGCGCAACCCCACCGTCAAGGCCGAGATGGAGGCCTCGGGCCACGAGCTCACCGGTCTTCTGCTCACCTACCCGGTGCACCAGGCCTGCGACATTCTGTTCTGCAAGGGCAACGTCGTGCCCGTCGGTCGCGACCAGCTGCCGCACATCGAGCTCACCCGCACCATCGCCCGCCGCTTTAACAACCGCTACGGCAAGGTATTTCCCGAGGTCGACGCATTGCTGTCCGAGACCCCGCTGCTTCCCGGCCTTGACGGTCGCAAGATGAGCAAGAGCTACGGCAACGCCATCAATATCTCGATGACCGCCGAGGAGACGGCCAAACGCATCAAGAAGAGCCAGACCGACTCCGAGCGCATGATCACGTTCGACCCCGAAAACCGCCCCGGCGTGTCCGGCCTGCTTTCGACAGCCGCCATCTGCACCGGTCGCTCCGAGGTCGAGATTGCCGAGGAGATCGGCATGGGCGGCTCCGGCCAGCTCAAGAAGTACGTGACCGAGGCCGTCAACGAGTACTTCGCACCGATCCGCGAGCGTCGCCAGCGCTACGAGAACGATCTGGACTATGTGAAGGACGTCCTGCACGAGGGCAACCGTCGCGCCAACGAGATCGCCGATCAGACCCTGGCAGAGGTTCAGGACGCCATGGGCATGGTGTACTAGACCGATCTACTGGCTTGAGCTTTCGATTGCTTTAGGGCGGGCGCTGCGGCGTCCGCCTTTTTTGGAGCCGGACCGCTTCGGCTCCGTCCATCGCACCCCCTCGACAAACAGGAACAGGCCCGCCGGCAGTTAGCTGCCAGCGGGCCTGTTCCCGAAGTACACCGTTGAATCGCACAGAGGGGAGGGATGCGAATCAAACTCAACAGGGCAGGCTTTTTCATCGCCTATTGCCTGCTCCCTTGCTGAAACCAATATAGTTCACCGTGGTTTACTTTCTGACGGCAAAGTACGCCGCCACACCTTCTCCATAAGTTAGCTCTGGTAAACCTACAGTGTAAAACCACCACAAAGGGGACAGGCGCCTTTGTGGTGGTTTTCGCCACGGAAGAACCGCTAGAGCCCGGCAGGCCAGCGACAGGCGCCCAGATCGACGTGCATGGGATCGGCAAACGTCACGCCCTCCCCCATCAAGAGCTCACGCTGAGCATCGGGGCCGCCAAAGGCAAAGCCCTCACAGATACGGCCGTCGGCAAACACCACGCGATGACAGGGAATTTGGCCAGGGCGCGGGTTGCTGTGCAGCGCATAGCCCACATAGCGCGCGCTCCGCGGACGACCGGCGAGCAGCGCCACCTGACCGTACGTAGCGACCATCCCCTCGGGAATCTGCTCGACCACCTCGTACACCCGCTCAAAAAAGCCCTCAGACGCCATCGATCGCTCCCTTCCACCCTGAAAAGCATAAACCACCACAAAGGTACCTGTCCCCTTTGTGGTGGTTTTGACCGGAAAGCTAGTTGGCGGGGCGGAAGAAGGCTACGGCTACGGCGCCGGGGCCCACGTGGGTGCCGATGGTGGCGCCAATGGTGTGGATGGGCAGCTCGTTCTCGGTGTATCCAGCCCACAGCGCGGCGCTGTCCTCGATGTACTTCTTGAGCACAGCGTCCGAAAGGCCCGTATAGCCCAGTGCCAGCGGCATGGAAAAGTCGACGCCGCCCGCCTTTTCGACCTTCTGGTTGAGCAGGTTACGGCCGTTCTTGGAGCCACGAGCCTTGCCCAGCTGCACAATCAGGCCGTCCTCGGCGGCCACTACGGGCTTCACGTTGAGCAGCGTGCCCACAGCGCCCGCAGCGGCAGACAGGCGACCGCCGCGCACCAAGTACTCCAGCGTCTCGAGCAGGCCGATGACGACAACACGGTCGCGCACGGCCTCGACAGCCGCCGCGATCTGAGCCGCGCCTTGGCCCTCGTCCACCAAACGCAGCGCGTACTCAACCAGCACGCGCTCGCCCAGGGTAACGTTATTGCTATCAACCACGTACACATCGCCGCCCGGCGCCTCGGCCAGTGCGGTACGGGCGCTCTGATTGGTGCCCGAGAGCTTAGCGCCCACGGTAATAATCACAGCC
>CABVAS010000137.1 GCA_902496375.1 uncultured Collinsella sp. | reverse complement strand
CCCGCGCCCGGGGGCTCTTGTCGATATCGAGCGGAATTTCCACGTAGAACGTGGTGCCCACATGGAGTTCGCTGGTGATTTCGATGGTGCCGCCCATCAGTTCAATAAGCGACTTGACGATTGGCATGCCCATGCCGGTTCCTTGGAACTTGCTGCGCGCATCGTCACCTTCTTGGGCAAACGGCTCATAGATATGCTTTAAAAACTCGGGAGCCATGCCAATGCCGGTATCCGAAACGCTAAAGCAAAAGAGCGCGCGCCCGTTATCGAGTGGCTTGGTCTTTGAGCTAAAGGTGACGGAGCCGCCGTGCTTGTTGTACTTAATGCTGTTGTCTAACAGGTTGATCATGATCTGTCGGATATGGGTGGGACTGTCGATCATGTATGGCCCCGTGGCGTACGGCAGACTATTGTCCTGCATTGTGATGCCGTTACTGGACGCGCGGAGCTTGCACAGCACTAGCGTATCGTCACAGAGCTCTTTGAGGTTAAAAGGCGCATGCTCCAGTGTTAGCTTGCGGTCTTCGATTTTGCCCATCTCGAGGATGTCGTTGATCAGCGAGAGCAGGTGATTGGCGGCAACGCGCGCCTTGGCACGGCTCTCGCGGGCGACTTGCATATCGCCTTCCTTCAATTCCTCGATCTCGATAAGGCCCAGGATACCGTTGAGCGGCGTACGGATGTCGTGGCTCATGCGCGTGAGGAATGCCGTCTTAGCGGCGTTGGCAGCATCGGCTTTTTTGCGCTCGGTTCGAGCGCGCACGAGCGCCCAGATGAGCAGGACGATGCCGACCGACAACATACCGATGAGGGTAGCTGCAATGGCGGTGCGGTTGCGATAAAGGAATTGAAGCGTGTTGGATTCCTGGGCCGTGTACGACGTGGAGGAGAAATTGCTTGCGGAGAGCGATTCTCCGGCATTGATGATGCCCTTGTTGATGATTCCCAACAGCTCGGGTTTTCCGCGCGAAATCCAGCACGAGAGCTCACAGGTGTCAGGGAGCTCAGTCGTCTCGCAGTCCTCGAGATCGTAACGGTCACCGATGGTTTTTACGCGTGAACTGGGAGCGACGATGCAGTGCGCCGTTCCCTTCCTGAGGGCGTCGAACGCTTCATCGTCGGATTGGTATTCGGTTACGGTCGCTGTGGGGAACAGACTTTCAAGTGCATTTTTGTTGACAAACGATGATTTGGTACAGGCGATGTTCTGAAGGTCTTTGTTCAGGTTGCTGCCGGTGTGGATGGCGGTGAGGGATATGGTTCCCAACGATACCGACTGCACAACGCCTGTTTGCTCGGCAAACCAGTAATCTCGGTATACCGGCAGCGCAACGTCTATGCTTTCCTTTGACAGAGCCTTTGACATCATCTTGTAGCTATCAAAGGCGACGGTTTTGACCGTAATGCCAAATTTATCGTGTAGCGTCGTCGCAAGCGATGCGAGCGAGCCTTCCATTTCGCCGTCTTCGTTCTCGTTGCAGTAGGGGAGTTTGCCCGTAATGTAGCCGAGCGTGATGGTGTTGTCATTTGCTTTGAGCCAGGAACGTTCGGGTCCGTTGAGCGATGATGAGCCGCTGTTTTGGGTCGAGTAGTGAGATTTTACTTCGTCGTTATAGCGTGGGTTGACGCGGGCGATTGCCGTCATGGCAGCATTGATGTCGTCCATCAGGTCGGGGCGGCTTTTGGGAACGGCAAAGTAGTAGTCGTTCGAACCAATGTAGAACATGGGGGAGGCATTGGGCGACGAGATTGTGTCGTTCATGATGACGGCATCGACTTCGTCGTTTGCGAGCGCGTCAAAGAGATCGGATCCTCCGTCATACTCCTTGTATGTGCAGGCGATTCCTTCGCTGGCGAGCCATTGCTGGCCAACGAAGGTTTGCATGACGTCGGGGTTGCAACCGATAGTGAGACCCTGGAGTGCTTGAGGGTCACCCTTTGCAAGGTCGTCACGGTCGGGCCTGGCGTAGATGTAGTAGCGCTCGGTGCCCTCGGGGTTCGAGGAAAAGAGCAGCTTTTGGGCACGTTCCTCGGAGTAGGAGATGTTGGGCATGAGGTCGATCTCGCCTGCCTCGAGCATGTCCATAAGCTCGGTGAAGGTGCCGGAGACGTATTCGTACCGCCAGCCGGACGTGTAGTACGACAGGGTCTGGAGGTACTCGTAACCCCATCCCGAGAGACGCTCGCCGGGGGTGCCGTCCTGGAAGCCCTCGTTGCTGACGAGCCAGCCGACGCGGACCGTCTTGACTTGCTGATCGGTATTGGCGGCATAGGCGGGGGCGGGCATGATGGTGCTCAGCACGGCGAGCGCGGCAAGCGCGACGGCCAAGGTGCGATATATAACTGAACGAAGGACAGCGGAAGCTCTCACATGCAATCCTAACGAATCGAGACATTACCGCATAAGGATACCAGCTCAGCCTGCCCAGTCGGCAGCTGCACCGCTAAACGGTCCCGCCCGGCAGTCATTGGGGACGTTCTTGTTTGACTAGTCATTTAAGAACGTCCCCAATGACTAGTTCCGTTTGCGGGGGAGGCGTGGGACAATACCGAGCGAATGTGATTGGTTGTCCGTGGAAAGGGTCGCGATGAAAAAGCTCAAGACGCTTGCCGACGTGTTGCGCCAGGCTGGCTTTGCGCGCATCACGGGTCTGTTTCTTATCTTCTATCCGCTGTGCTCGACGGCTGTCTGGCTGTCCGAGCCCACGACCCTCACGTTTGGCGATGGCCTGTGGTTTAGCTTTGAGACGGTCTCGACCATCGGCTTTGGCGATATTCCGGCCGAGACACCGGTTGCCCGCGCCATTACCGTCGTCTTGAGCGTCATCAGCATCTTCTACATCGCCATGCTCACGGGCGTGGCGGTGAACTACTGCAATACGCTCATCAAGATGCGCCAAAAGGACACCATGGCGCGCTTTATGGACGATCTTGAGCATTTGGAAGAGCTCGATCGTGACGAGCTTGCCGACCTATCGCGTCGCGTGCGCGAGTATCGTCGACGCCAGCGCTAGAACGGGCGCCGTGCGTCACGACGAGGGGGACTGAATATGAATATCACCGTGTATCTGGGTGCCAGTGCCGGCAATGACCCGGCATTTCTGCCTGCGGTGCAAGAACTGGGCAACTGGATTGGCTCCAACGGGCACGCGCTGGTGTACGGCGGCTCCAAGTCGGGCCTGATGGGTGCGCTTGCCGATAGCGTGCTCGATGCTGGCGGACATGTGACGGGCGTTGAGCCGAGCTTTTTTATCGAGGCCGAGTTTCAGCACGACGGAATCGACGACCTTATCGTGACGAGTGATATGGCCGAGCGCAAAGCCAAGATGATTGAGCTCGGCGATGCATTCATCGCCTTTCCCGGTGGGACGGGCACGCTCGAGGAGATTGCCGAGGTTATGTCCGCGGTGTCGTTGGGGCACCTGAGTGCTCCGTGCATCCTGTATAACCTGGACGGTTACTACAACGACCTCAAGGCGCTGCTCGGGCACATGATTGATAAGGGGCTTTCGAGCCCGAGGCGCCAGCACGGCATCTACTTTGCCAACGATTTGCGCGAGATTGCCTCGATTATCAACGGATAAGTCTTGAGCCTGCCCCATTATGACTCCCAATGGTGCCGTTTGCGGCACAGACGGTTGGCTTGTCTGGGCCACACTCGCTCTACAATAAAACGTAACTATGTCGACTTTAACCGCGGGAGGACCCGATGGATAACCTTGCCAAACCCACAAACCGCGCGCTGTTTTTAGTTAGCGTTGCCGTGACCGGTGCGTTCGCAGGTGCCGCGGTCTGGTTGTTCTTTTTTGCGATGGAGCACGGTATCGACTATCTATGGACCGAGATTCCGCACGCGCTGGGTGTCGCTTCGCCCGAGCTTGCCAGCGGCCCGTTTGGCTTTTTGCCCTACCCGTTTTTTGTCTGCCTGCTGGGCGGCCTGTTAATCGGTCTGTACGAAAAGATGACAGGCACCAAGACCGATGACCTCAATCAGGTCATGGCCAAGGTCAAGCAAGACGGGCACTACCCGTACGACAACCTGGGCAAGCTTTCGCTCGCGGCATTGCTGCCGCTGCTGTTTGGCGGAAGTATTGGACCAGAGGCCGGCCTGACCGGCGTTATCGCGGGTCTGTGCAGCTGGGTCGGCGACCGTATGCGTCGCTTTGGCGCCGAGTTTAGGGAGCTCACGCTGCTGGGCACCCAGGCTGCCCTGACGGCGCTCTTTACCGCGCCCGTCTTTGGCTTTGTGGCACCGCTCGCTGGTAGCGCCGACGGCCGGGGCGAAGACGCCGACGATGAGACCGCGTCCGGCGAGATCACCATCAAGCTGCCCAAGGCGCAAAAGACCGTGGTCTACGGCGTCGCGATTGCGGGCGGCTTGGGCACCTATCTGCTGCTCGGTCAGCTCATGGGCGGCGGCATGGGCATGCCCAGGTTCGAGTCCGCCCAGGTGGGCAACCTGGAGCTTACCTGGCTCATCCCCCTGGCACTGGTCGGTACCGTCTGCGGCTGGCTGTACTTTGTCTCTGAGCACGCAAGCGAGGCACTGTCCCATGCAATAGGGGAGCGTCCTGTCGTCAAGGCCATGCTGGCCGGTCTGGCGCTCGCCATCTGTGGCACGGTCCTGCCCTATACCATGTTTGCCGGCGAGACCCAGGCCGACGTGCTCATGGAAACCTATCTGACCATTCCCGCTGGCGTGCTTATCGCGACCGGTCTTGTTAAGGCCATGCTGACGCCCGCCCTCATCAACCTTGGTTGGCGCGGCGGTCACTTCTTCCCGGTTATCTTCTCGGGTGTGAGCTTGGGCTACGGCCTTGCCATCCTCACCGGCGCCGATCCGGTCTTTTGCGTCGCCGTCTGCACAGCCTCGACGATGGGCGCCGTCATGCGCCAACCCGTTATGGTCGTGGGCCTG
>CABVAS010000136.1 GCA_902496375.1 uncultured Collinsella sp. | reverse complement strand
GTAGTTGCGCCAGTCATCGCGACGATCGCGGCTGGCACGCGGGTCACGACGATCGTGCGACTCATTCGAACGACCAGCGCCGCCGCGGCCGCCATTGCCGCGAGCGCCCTCGCGACGCTCGCCGCCGCGGCTAACGCGCTCTTCAAAGCGCTTGCCGCCACGGGACTCACCGCCACGAGCACCTCGCTCACCGCGACCCTCGCCGCCGCGACGCTCATCACGGCCACCGCGCTCGTCATCACGACCGGAACGACGGCGGTCGCCCGCACCGCGCTTGCCACCGCGCGAACCGCGGCCCTCGTCCTCGCGCTCGACACGACGACGGCCGCCACGGTCCTCGTCCTCACGACGACGGCGGTGTGCCTCGCCCTGGAACTGCTTGGCACGACGCTCGGCACGGTTGCCGCGCGCAGGCTGCTCAGCGGCACCAGCACCAGCGCGCTCCTCGGCAGCCACCTCGCGAGCCACGCTCTCCACGGCCTCGTCCACGCGAGCCTGAACGCCCTCGCGCACGCGGGTCTTGCCGCCGCGCTTAGGACGGCTCGGGCGCTCGCCGTCGCCGCGACGCTCGTCGCGACCGCGGTTGGAACGACCGGCCACATCGCCGTAGTCATCGCCGTTGCGCTTGCCGTCGCGACGTGCCTGCTCAAGCTTCTTCTTGCTCTTGGACTTGCCGCGCTTGGTCTTCTTCTTCACCTTAAAGGCGGCAGGATCGCGCTCGGGGTCAACGGCGGGCGGGTTGGGGCCCACGTGCAGGTCGCCGGCTTCGT
This sequence comes from uncultured Collinsella sp., assembly GCA_902496375.1. GTDB lineage: Bacteria > Actinomycetota > Coriobacteriia > Coriobacteriales > Coriobacteriaceae > Collinsella. The sequence continues at coordinate 4,156 of CABVAS010000136.1, read as the reverse complement.
AAATATCGGCCGTCTTGTCCATGAGCTTCTCGATCTCGTAGAACTCGTCCACGTCCTGCTCAGTCACAAACGTAATGGCCCAGCCCAGCTCGCCGGCGCGGCCCGTACGGCCAATGCGGTGGATATAGTCGGTCGGCTCGGCCGGCACGTCAAAGTTCACGACGTAGCGCACGTCGCTAATGTCGATACCGCGGGCGAGAACATCGGTTGCCACCAGTACGTCGACGGTGCCGTCGCGGAAGGCAGAAAGCGCGCGCTCGCGCTGGGCCTGGCTGCGGTTGCCGTGAATCGCAGCGGCCTTGATGCCCTTGCGCTCCAGACGACGGCAGCAGCTGTCGGCGCGGTGCTTGGTGCGCATAAAGACGATGGTGCGCTCCGGGCCCTCCTTTTTGAGGAACTCGGGCAACAGGTTGTTCTTGGCCTCGATGGACACCGGGAACACAAACTGGTCGACGGTGTCGGCGGTCGACGTGGCCGGCGCGATCTCCACGCGGGCCGGGTCGCTCACCAGGTCGGTGATCTCGCCCACGGCCTCCTCGTCGAGCGTCGCCGAGAACAGCAGCGTCTGGCGCTCGGCCGGCGTCTCGCGCACAATGCGGCGGACGGCGGGCAAAAAGCCCATGTCGAGCATGCGGTCGGCCTCGTCGAGCACCAGGACCTTAACCTCGTCCAGGTGGCAGGCGCCCTGCTCGATCAGGTCGACCAGACGACCCGGCGTGGCAACTAGGATATCGCAACCGTACTTGAGTGCCGCGGTCTGCGGCTTGTAGCTCACGCCGCCCACGACGGTCACGGCAACGTGGCCCGTGACGTCGGCGATTTTGCTTGCGACCTCGTCGATCTGCTGGGCAAGCTCGCGCGTGGGGGTGATGACGAGCATCACGGGGCCACGGCCGTTGCCCTCGGGCTTTTTAGCACCGCGACGGCGGTTGCGGCCGCCACGCTCGCGCACGGGTTTGGGAGGAGCGATGTGCTCCAGATTGTTCATGGTCGGCAGCAAAAAGGCAGCCGTCTTGCCGGTGCCGGTCTGAGCGGCGGCAAGCAGGTCACGGCCCTCGAGCACTACGGGGATCGAGCCGGCCTGCACGGGCGTGGGCGCCGTGTAGCCCAGGTTCTCGATAGCACGAAGCATCTCGTCGGAGAGGCCCAGCTCGTCAAAGGCGGGCAGGCTCTCGGTAGCGGACTCGACGGCCTGGGCGGCATTGGCCTCATCGGCGGCATCGAAGGCAGCCTGGGTCATGGCCTCGCGGGTCTCGTCCAGAATCTCGGCGTCCGTGACGTCGGATACAGAATTACGCATATGTTGTTGTTCCTTATCTGCACGCGCAATGGGCACGGCATGCGGCCGCGCGGGCGTGCTTGGTAGTGCGCTAATACATACAAAAACAGGTGCGCACAGAGAGGACGTTGCTCAGCACGCTGGCGATCGCTTTGGCAGCCCTATCACGCGCCGTCCAGACGCAGCAGCTCTAAGCGATGGAGCAGATTCGCCGCCGGTTAGTATACCCGTGCTTCGCATGCCCCCACGTAAACCACAGATGACGAGGCGGACGAGGTGGGCCCGGCTGATTGTCTCAATCTGTAACATCTACAGGGCGAATCTTCCTCTACGTGTTACAGATCGAGACAAACGGTCGACACGGTTCACAAGCGTCTCAATCTGTAACAATTACCGAGTAAAATCGGTCCTAATTGTTATAGATCAAGACAGAGGGGGATTTCCGTCCAGTCCAAACCAAATCTCTCGGTCTTCCTGCAATTTCGAACATGTGGCCTATAATGTTGCTTTGGTTACGCTATATATTGCGCAGCCATTTAATACGTCGCCCACCGGGGGCCATTAATTCCTATCGCCATATTGGCTAGGAAGCAATCAAAGGAGGTATCCGTGGCAGCAGAGACGCCTTGCTCGGTCCTCTATAACGATATTCGCTCGTTCGGCGGTCTTAAACATCTCGAGATCGCCCGAATGCTCATCAATGGAAACTCTTATCTCGGCAGTACCCTGCTCGAGAAATGCTCTTCCAACCGCTCGTATCTCACCCGTTACATCGTCCATCGCAAGCCTGACCAGTGCGCGCCCTCCATCTACAGCGACTTTACCGTCACCACGCTCAACCTTTCCTCGGCAATCTGCAGCAAGCTCGGCGGCGGCGAGTCCGCCTATCGGGCAATCGCCGAGCACTATCGCGGTCCGGCCGCCAACGAAATGATGTCGGCTCTCACCAGCTACAAGCTGGACAGCCGCCTATATGCAAATGCCCTCAATCGCATCGACAACTTTGACGGCAATGCCGTGCGCGAGAAAAGCACGCTTTACCTTATGCTCTTTGTGGCAACGGGGGCGCTCGCCGATCCCGTTCAGGGCGTGGCCACCGTCGAGCGCTTTTGCGACAGCAAGACGGGCGAGCACTTTGGCACCACCGAAACTACCGTCGGACGTGGCTTTATGAGCAGCCTGGAGCAGCCGCGCACCGTCGCCCCCAACCTCGGTCTGCTCAGAACCCATGCCGACAACTGCGCCGACATGCAAATCCATCCCCTCACACGCAATCCGCACGGCACCGTGATTGGTTCTCTGCCCAAAACCTCGCCCAGCATCACCGATGTGGGCGCCGACGCATCGCGCGAGCATCTTCGTATTTGGCTCGAGGGTGAGCACTGGTACGCCCAGGGCCTTGGATCGACCAACGGCACGGTGCTCGAATCGGGCGCGCGCGACGGCGATATTGTGATTGAGCCGCCGCGCGACCAACGCGAGCCCGGCAAGATCTATCCCCCCGTGGAAATCGCCAACAGCGACAGACTTCATTTGGGTCTCTATACGACATTCCTTGTCATTGTGGACTAGCGCGGACGGCGATCGGAAGACGGTCGCCGTCCGTCTTTCGTCTTCTACCTTCTGCGTCGTAAACGACAATACTCAGCGGTATGCGTGGGCAGTGCGGCTATCATGGTACTTTACCGATATCCGCACTGCTCACGCATACGCGCGGCAACCCATGCCAGACAAAGGAACGCCATGGATACTACCGATAGCGCCTATGGCGACAAACTCATCCGTCTTGACACGTTCGACACCGCCGTGGCGGTCGACCCCAGCGCCGAGGACGACGCCAAGCGTCGGTTTATGACGCTTATTCTCCAGACGGCCCACCGCAACAACGGCAACATCGGACACGTGCTGCGCGCGACCAACACGAGCGGCGAGGTCTTTGCCGTCAAGCTACTCAAGGACAACGCCATCCTTTCCGGCCAAGCCCCCGACCGCTCCGCCGAGCAATCGGCAGCGCACCTGGCCAGCACCGCCGCGCTGTTCGAGGAGTACCGTCATCTGTGTACCGTCTCGCACCTGCGCGGATTTCCGCGCGTCTATGGCTACGGATCGTGCGAGGATGACCCTCTCATCCTCATGGAGTGGGTCGAGGGCACCTCGCTCAAGCAGGCGCTGCCCCTGCTTCCGCACGACGCCTCGGGCGGGCTGACCACCCAGATGGTCGCCGCCGTCGGAAACGCCGTGCTTCGTGCGCTCTTGATGACCCAAGGCCTCGTGAATCCGGTCATCCATCGCGACCTGTCGCCTGCCAATATCATGTTCCGCACCACTAGCCGAACGCTCGAGCAGCAGATTGCTGATTGTTCCTTTGACCCCTGCCTCATCGACATGGGCTCCGCGACCATGGCTCTCGGCGACGACACGATCACCCGGCGCGCCGACATCTGGCGTTTTGCCACGCCCGCATACGCCGCGCCCGAGATGCTCACGCAGGATATCGAAGGCATCGCGGCCCTTCGCCGTTCGCCGGCAATCGACGTCTATGCGCTTTCGAGCATTCTGTACCAGCTCTACAGCGGTCGCAAACCGTTTGACTTTGAGTCGACGGACGCCGCTGCAACCGGCTCGTTCTATCTCGTAAAGACCAAGACCAAGCCGGCACCGCTCGAGCCGCGCTGCGAGGGCGATGAGGCGCTCGTCCAGATCATCATGAAGGGTCTCTCAGTCGAGCAGTGCGATCGTCCCACCGAGCAGCAGATGCTCGAGGTGCTCTCGGCATACCTCACCGACGCCGAATCCGAAGGCCGCGAAGGTGCAGGAGACGAGGCCGCAATTGATATCGATTCTGGCACGCACCTTAAGGTCGACGTCGCCGGCGAG
>CABVAS010000135.1 GCA_902496375.1 uncultured Collinsella sp. | reverse complement strand
CCAGGCCCGATTTTGCCTCTTGACAATGTCCTGCTCATATTAAAAGGAACGTCCCTATCTGCCATCTACGCGCTTGGCCATCCAGACATGGGGTTGGCCCTCGTCTTCGTAATCTACCGGGGCAATTTGCGTGTAGCCCGCCTTTGCATAGAGCGGCAGCACGTATTCCTGCGCATGCAGCTTAATAAGCTTTGCGCCGGCATCGCGTGCACACAAAGCACTGGCATCGACGATCGCACTCGCCAGACCGCGACGGCGCATACTCGGCAGCACAGCCACGCGCCCCATAATATAGGTCTCCCCCGCTGCGACGCCTTCGTCCAAATCGCACGACGGCGAAACCGGAGCCTCTGAATCTGCCGCGCGCTCAAGCTCTTCGGGAAACACGCGCGAGCAACCGGCAAGCTCGCCGTCTACATAGAGCGTCACATGAATGCAGCTCTGATCCTCGTCGATAGCGTCGAACTCATTCTCGTAGCCCTGCTCGTCTATAAAAACGACGCGGCGCACCAACGCCGCGTCATCAAAGCATCCCGTCTTAAGTTGGATATCCATGGCTGCCCTTTCATTCAATGCGAACGTTAGGGACAGATATTAGCGAAAATGAGCTCCGCGCACGCTAAACTTCGCGCGAGCCTTCGCCAGGCAGTCGTAATGACCCACGTTATGGGCATCGCTCGCGATGAAGCTGTACAGGTTCTGATCGAACAGGCGCTGTGCCGGCTTTTTCTCGCGACCAAAGCGACCGCCGGCAATAAAGTCCGCCGAAGCCTGCAGCTTGCAGCCCATATCGACCAGGCGCTCCGCCACGCTTACATCCTTTTGAACCGCACGATAGCGCTCAGGATGAGCGATAATCACCTGGTAACCACGGCACTGCAAATCGTAAATCGTGTTCTCGTACTCTCTAAACGCATACGCATCGGCATGCGTCGAAAGCTCGAGCAGAAACTCGTTGGTCCCATCGAAATGCAAGTGCTCCGCGGCATCGATACCAAGCTCAACGAGCTTTCGATGGTTGACCTCGAAGCCCATCTGGAGCGGAAAACCGTCAGCGTTATCACGCAGCAGCTCAAAGGCATCCCACATCTTGTCGTAATCAAAATAGGGATCACGGCAGTGAGGAGTGCAAACGATTCTGGTTACACCGGCCCGCTTGGCAGCCTCGAGCATCGCCAAGCTCTCATCGAGATCGGCGGCGCCGTCGTCTACACCCGGCAAGATATGGCAATGAATGTCACGCATAGGTCAGCCTTAATCAACTAAACGTTTGCTCGGTTGGTGAAGATGCCCTTTTTGGAAGTCCCCTGATCGTCGGAGCCCTTCTTCACCTTCTTACCGTCCTTGGTGTAGTAGGAGTAGTAGTACTCGCTGGTCTCGGTCTCGCAGTAGTTCATAACGGTACCGATGAGCTTGACCTTCTCGGACTTCTTAAGCTGACCGATGGCGTTGAGCGCCTCCTCGCGCTTGGTGAAATCCTCACGCACGACAAAAAGCGCACCGTCGGTCAGACTTGCGATCTCGGCAGCATCGATGAAGGTGCCGACCGGGGGAGCATCAAAGATGACGTACTGGAACTTGGCGGACAGTGCCTTTACCAGCTTGGCAAAGCGGTGAGAGACGATGATGTCGGCAGGATTGGGAATATGCGGCTCGGCATCGAGGAAGTAGAAGTTCTTCTGACCCGTCTCGACAATCGCCTGGTCAATAGAAACCTGCTCGGAAAGGACTGCATAGAGTCCGCCGCGGGAGCGGACACCGAGCATATCGGCAAGGGACCTGCGACGCATATCAGCCTCGACCAGCAGGACGCTCTTGCCGCTGGTGGCGATAGCCTGGGCAAGGTTGATGGAAACCGTAGACTTGCCCTCGTTGGGAATCGAGGACGTAACGGTGATGGTGCGAATGGGGTCGTCCACGCTCGCAAAGCGGATGTTGGCCAGAAGGGTCTTGGCGGCATTCTGTACAACGAGCTTATCGGTGTTCTTTGCCTTAGCCATGCCTATTTACCACCTTTCATAGCCGGAATTCGGCCAACAACGGGAATGCCCAGGAGCTCTTCTGCCTCTTCGGCACCGCGGATGCGGGTGTTGAGCATGTCTGCCAAAACGACATAGGCAACTGCGATAAAGATGCCCGCGAGGAACGCGACAGCAACGTACAGTATACGCTTGGGACCGCTGGGGACTTCGGGAGTCTTAGCCTCGTCGATAACGTTGATGCTCTGGGCAGCGCCGACGTTCTGAGCGACCGTACTCACCGAGCTGGCCATGGCCTTTGCGACCTTAGCCGTCTCCTTGGCATCGGTGCCGGTAACCGAAAGCGTAATGACACGCGTGGTGGTCTCGGAGGAAACAGACACCTTGTAGTCATCCAGATCGGTGAGGCCCAGTTCATTGGCTGCGCCGCTCTTAACGCTATCGCTATCCAGCAGCGTGGCGATATCGTTGGAAAGCATCTGACTCGCCGAGAGATCGTTGTAGCTCATCTGACCGCTATCGTCGGTCTTGGCGAGAATGTACATGCTCGTCGTCGCGGTATAGGTGTTGTCCATCGCAACGAAGGACACGATGCCCATGGCGATCGCGCAGACCACCGGAAGGGTGATGACCAGCTGAAGGTGCTTCTTCAGCAGCTGGAACAGTTCGAGAAGGGTCATGCAGCTTGCCTTTCATTTCCCCAGTTCGGATTGACAAAACTGTCCGTATGTTATCGCATCTTTTTACCGAGACCAAACTCTATACATAAGAAACAGGCTCTCCTGTAAAAATGTCGGAAGCAATCGTAAAATTGCACAACAACGCCGCACCCGAAAATCAAATGCGGCGTCTACATCAATATCTATGTTGTATCGCTATGCGAATGGCTCGTCCTGCTGTATGGGAAACGTCACCGTAATGGTGGTTCCCACGCCCAACTCGCTCGACAGATCGAGCGTGGCGTGATGATACAGGGCCGAATGCTTGACAATGGCAAGCCCCAGGCCGGTTCCGCCGCGTGCCTTGGACCTACTCTTGTCCACGCGATAGAACCGCTCAAATACCTTGCCCTGTTCTTCAGGCGCGATACCGATTCCCGTGTCGGCGACCGCGAGGAACGGATGGCCTTCGTCGTTGGTGCCGCACTGCAGCGTAACCGTACCGCCGGGTCGATTGTAGCGGATGGCGTTGCTTGCCAGATTATAGATGAGCTCGTCAATCAAGCGCGACACGCCTTCGATGACCACAGGCTTGGTCTCATGACTTATCGTCACATTCGCCTGACGGGCGACCTGTTCAAGACGCTGCTCAACCGCGTAGATGGCACGCGAGAGCTCAATAGGCTCCGTGGACCCAATGGGCACCGCCTCGCCCTCAGTTGCACGCTCGGCCTCGTCCAAGTTAGACAGCGTAAGGATATCGTTGACAAGCGCTGCCAAGCGGCCCGCCTCACGATAGATGCGACCGCCAAAGTTGCGCAGGTCGTCCTCGCCCTCGACCATGCCGTTTGCGATGAGCTCGGCATAGCCCGAAATCGCCGTAAGCGGCGTCTTGAGCTCATGAGTGATATTCGCCGTGAACTCGCGGCGCATACGGTCGTTGTCCGCTAGCACCGCCATTTGGCGCTTGAGCTCCTGGCGCTGCGACTCGATACGCTCAAGCATGGGGACCATCTCGGCATAGGCGTGCTCATAGCTACGGCGTGGGTGGTCTAAATCCACCTCTTGCAACGGCGCGATGATGGCACGGGACTCGCGGCGCGCCATAAAAAACGAGAGTACCGCACCCGCTGCTGCGATAAGTAGCATCGGCGCCACCATCGACAGCAAAATCGCCGCAACGCCAGGCTGGGCCTGCGCCAAGCGGACAACCTGGCCGTTATCAAGGGCGACGGCGCGATACAGCATAATCTCGTCGAGCGTAGAGCTTGCGCGCTCCGCGGAACCCAAACCACTCTCAAAGGCCTCGATGACCTCGGGGCGATCGCCATGGTTGGGCAGTGTGGAAGGCGACGCCTCGTTGTCGTAGGCAACCGATCCATCCTTGTTAATCAGCGTGATGCGCAAGTCCTCGCGATCGAGGCTACACAAGAACGGGATGGGCTCCTGCTGCTCGTCGAGGGCGGCAGCAATGAGCTCGGTTTCCTGCGCCAGATTGGCACTCGTGGCATCCGCCAAGGTGTTTTGCACAAAGAACGCACCCAGCACCGTAAACGCCACGATAACCGCCATGGCGCAGACAAAGATCGTCACAAAAACGCGGTGCGACAGCGTATGTTTTCCCTGGGGGGCGAAGACCACGGGTTACTCCTCCGATGCGGTGGCCGCGGTGTCGTCACCTTCGGCACCATCACCGGCAGAAGGCTCGGCCAAGCGGTAGCCCACGCCGCGCACGGTCTCGATGGCGCCGGCATGCTCGCCCAGTTTTTGGCGAAGCGTCTGCACGTGTACGTCAACGGTGCGCGAACCGCCGTCGAAGTCCCAGCCCCATACGCTCTGCAGCAACGACTCGCGGGTAAAAACCACGCCGGGCTTGCGCATGAGGTACTCGAGCAAGTCGAACTCGCGCAGAGTGAGCTTAAGCGGCTCGCCGGCAACGGTCACCTCGCGATGGCTGGGCGAGAGCACGATGTCGCCCACGCTGAGCACATCGCTCGCCTGCTTGACCATGCCGCCGCGACGCAGCAGTGCGCGGCAGCGGCTCGCAAGCTCCATGAGCGAAAACGGCTTAGTCAGGTAATCGTCGGCACCGCCATCGAGCGCCATCACCTTGTCGAGCTCGGTATCCTTGGCGGTAAGCATCATGATGGGCACCGTCGCCGTCAGGCGATCGGCACGCAGGCGACGCATAATCGCCAAGCCATCGGTATCGGGCAGCATGATATCGAGCAGCACAGCATCGGGTACCCGTCGCGCCACGGCGGCCTTAAACTCGCCGTCGCACGAAAAGCCCTCGGCCTCGATCCCC
>CABVAS010000134.1 GCA_902496375.1 uncultured Collinsella sp. | reverse complement strand
GCGGGCGCTGGCGATGCCGCGGGTGCTACTGTCGCTCAGCCCGCTGCGGCTGCCGGCTCCGATGCTCAGCACGATGAAGCTGCCGCCAAGGCCGCGCTCAAAGCCGCCGAGCTGGAAGCAAAGCTCGCCGCCATGGATCCCGAGAAAGCGGCCAAGGTCCGCGCGGCGCTTGCCGCCAAGGCCGCCCGCGACAAGCAGAAAAAGGAGGCGTAAGGTCCATGGCACGTCGCTCCGTTATTCCGTTTGGCCCGCAGCACCCGGTGCTGCCCGAGCCGCTTCATCTGGACCTGGTGATCGAGGACGACCGCGTCATCGAGGCAATTCCGCAGATCGGCTTTGTGCACCGCGGACTCGAGAAGCTCACCGAAAAGCGCGACATGCACCAGTTTGGCTACATCGCCGAGCGCATCTGCGGCATCTGCGCCGTGGGTCACAGCTGCGGCTATGCCAGCGCCTGCGAGCGCATGCTTGACATCGAGGTGCCCGGCCGTGTGCAGTATATCCGCACCATTTTGCACGAGCTTTCGCGCATTCACTCGCATCTGCTGTGGTTGGGCCTGCTCGCCGATGCCTTTGGCTTCGAGGCGCTGTTCTATCGTTCGTGGACCCTGCGCGAGCAGATTCTCAAGATTTTTGAGAGTACCTGCGGCGGCCGCGTGATCCTTTCGATTAACGAGATCGGCGGCCTTAAGCACGATATCGAGGACTCCGAGCTGGCCGGCATTGTCCAGACGCTTGACGCCATGCGCCCCGACTACGAGGCCTTGGTGCATACGTTTTTGGACGACAATAGCTGCGGCGAGCGCCTGCATGGCGTGGGCGTGATCAGCAAGAAGGACGCGCTGGAGCTTTCGATGGTCGGCCCGTTTGGGCGCGCCTCGGGCGTGGATTACGACGTGCGCATGTTCGGTGACGGCGCCTATGCGGATCTGGCTGCGTTTGAGCCGATTGTTGCCACCGATGGCGATTGCTATGCCCGCTGCCAGGTGCGTTGTGCCGAGGTCACGCAGGCCATGGACATCATCAAGGAGCTTGTCGGCAAGATTCCGCACGACGGCATCGGCGGACGCACCAAGCTCACGCCGGCCGACGGCGCGCGTGGCGAGGTTGTGATTGAGCAACCGCGTGGCGAGGCGTATTACTATGTACGCGGCAACGGCACCAAGAACCTGGACCGTTTTCGCGTGCGCACGCCGACGTCGCAAAACCTGGCAGGTCTGACGCATGCGCTGCAGGGCGTGCTCCTTGCTAGCGTGCCCATGATCATCCTGACCATCGACCCCTGCATTAGCTGCACGGAAAGGTAGGCGCGGCATGAGTTTACTGACATTTGCCAAGACGGCCTTGGGTTCTATGGTCAAGCGGCCGGTTACGGTGTGCTATCCGCAGGAGAAGCTGACGGCGCCCGAGCGCTTGCGCGGGCATATCGTCAATGACATGGACGTGTGCATCTGCTGCGGCATGTGCGCACGGCGTTGCCCGGCGGGCGCGCTCGCGGTCGATCGCAAGGGCGGAACGTGGTCGATCGACCCGTATGCCTGCGTGGTGTGCGGTGAGTGCATCGAGAGCTGCCCCAAGCACTGCCTGACTATGGACACCGCCCGCACCCCAGTCGCAGCGGACAAGACTCCCACAGTAGAAACCAAACCGGAATAGCGCCGGAATAGAGCTGGAATAGGGGCCGGTGGGGCAAAAATGCCCCACCGGCCCCGCGCTTAAACGCGCGGCTGGGCCGCCGCAAACAAAACTATGCCGGTTTACGGGGCTGGATGGCGAACCTCCGACCATACGGAAAAACACAAAAACAAAACCGCAGGTAGATAGCCTGCCGTTTTTCAAAAAATGAGGGTATGGATGAGGGTCCCGACTTTTGCCCCGTAATCCGGCATAGTTTTGAAATAGCACCATATCCGTAGAAGCCCTTGATCTCCCGTGGACAGAGGGAAACGGATCATTTTTGCCTTGCGAGGGCTGCCGCGTGACCCGTCTGCCACGAAATGGGCCTATCTACTACGTTTAGGCGGCAGCCCTCGACCACGTCAAGTAATGCGAAATGAAAACCGCAGGTAGAACGCTTGCAGTTTTTCATGAAAAGCGGCTATGGTCGGGGGTATCGAGTCAAACGTAGTAGATGGCCCGATTTCGTGGCGAGCGTTACCAACTGATTCCCCGGGGACGGAGGAAAACGGGTCATTTTTGCCTGATGGCTCCGAGTCGCACCCGTTTTCCTGCGAAAACGCCGTGTCTCAACTTTGGTGAGACATTTGTCTCACGCCCAAAACCGAATCTGGAACATGTGTCACCTGCCCTAATTGTGTCTCATTCCGTAACTTTAGGCTGATGCAAGGTCTGAGCCTGCGAGAAGGGAGACACGATGGGTAAGTACACGAGGGGTCTCTTGGCGGTGATACTGGCCGTAGTGCTGGTGTTGCCAGCCGCAGCATTCGCCATGCTGCCCGAGGCCAACGCCAGGTCCAGCACAGGAATGGACGGACCGATAATGACCGGAAAGGTCGCCGACCCCGACACCAGCGGTCGCTGGGAAATCTGGGCGGCAGGCCACGGTGGCAATAAGGTAACGACCCAAAACGTCGGTCGAATCTGGACCGACAAGACGGTCAAGGCAACCGAGGAAAACGAAGAGTCGGACTTTTTGACCACGCTTTCGGCGATGTCCTCGACGTCTAATTCAACCGTGACGGTCACCACGCCGCTTGACATCGTGATGGTGCTGGATGCCTCTGGCTCGATGGATGATCCTATGGGTGGCGGAGATTCCACCAAGCGTATCGATGCACTGAAAAGCGCTGCGAACAGCTTTATCAATACCATTGCCAAGCAAAACGAGGGTATCGAGGGTGTCGATAGGCAGCACAGGGTTGCCATTGTTAAGTTTGCGGGTGATAAGACCAATAAGGTCGGCAATGACCAGTACAAGAAAGGGCAATTTTGGTACAACAACTCGCAGGTGATGAAGGGTTTGACCGATTGCTCTGGCGGCAACGTGAAAGTTCTTGAGGATACAGTTGCTGGAATCAAACCAAGCGGTGCCACGCGTGCCGACTATGGTCTGGAACTGGCCGGGGATATCACTTTTGGCCGCGCAGATGCCAAGAAGATCGTTGTGTTCTTTACCGACGGCAAGCCAACGAGCTTCAGCGAGTTTGATTCTGACGTCGCCAAGGGTGCCGTGACGGCTGCCAAGAAGATGAAGGATGGCAAAGCCACCGTTTATACCATCGGCATCTTTAGTGGAGCGGACCCCGCTGACGATCCCTCGAAAGAGGGGACAAGCGACGTCAACAAGTTTATGCACGCCGTGTCGAGTAATTATCCCGATGCCACGTCGTATGCGAGCGACAAGCTTGGCACACGCGCGGAAAACTCCGACTACTACAAGTCGGCGACCAACGCCGAAGAGCTCAAGAAGGTCTTCGACGACATCTCACAGGCCATCACATCGGAGGCGCCTTATCCGACCGAAATCCATAAGGGCTACGACGAGACCAAGTCCGGCTACATTACGTTTACCGACGAGCTGGGCGACTTTATGCAGGTCGACGGATTTACCGAAGTCGTCATCAACGGCACGCCGTTTACCGAGGCGAGCAAGACGTTCAACAAAGAAACCAATACCGACACATACGAGTTCACCGGCAAGGCAAAAGACCTGCTCATCACCGTGCAGCGTGCTGGCGCTGACAATCCCCAGAAGGGCGATATCGTAACGGTTAACATTCCTGCGTCGTTGATTCCGCTGAGCCACTTTAAGACCGTAGACGGCAAGCTTTCGGTCGACAACGTTAAGCCCATTCAGGTGAAGTATGCCTCGAGCGTGAAGAGCGCCGCACTTGACAACCTGTTTACGCCCGAGAAGGTCACGGGGCTCAAGGACTACATCGAGCATAATACGACTGTCGTTGACGGCACCAAGACCGTGAGCTTCTACGCGAACAAGTGGAGCGGTGGTGCGTTGGGTGATACGGTTGCGACCTTTGAGCCGGCCGACACCAACCGCTACTACTACTTCCAGAAGCAGACTCCCATTTACACGGACAAGGACTGCACACAGCCTGCAAAGAATTCGCTGACAGATACTGGCACCTATTACTACAAGGATGAGTTTGAGGAGCAGGGCGAGAACGGCGAGGCCAAGCCCGCCACTGCCGTCATCGAGTTTATCGGCGGCGACGCTGCCAAGTTTGACGGCGCTATTGTTGCCGACAAGGACGGCAACCTTTCGTTTAGCGTGGGAACCGCGCGTCTGGCCTTTATCGACGAGCTCCACACCACCAAGGGCAGCGTGGGCGGCAACAGCACTGGTACCGCGACCGACGTTCTCAACCCCAAATGGAACAACGTGTCCGCCAAGGCGGCTGCGACGCATGTCAATTCCTATCTGGGCAACAACGGCAAGATCAGCTTTGCGTATGACATGACGCCGGCAATGGTGAACACCAAGGCCAGCTTTGGTCTAACCAAGGTGCTCGAGGGTCGCGACTGGACGAATGCTGACGCGTTTGAGTTTGGCCTGACATCCGAGAGCGGCGCCCCGATGCCTGCGGCTAGGACTGCGACCGTGCGCAAGGCTGACCTGGACCAGGGCAAGGCTGCCATCGACTTCGGCACGATCGAATACACCGAACCTGGCACGTACGTCTACAAGGTCAGTGAAAAGCATGCCGGGACCACGATTGACGGCATCGCCTACAGCAAGAACGTCGCGGAGATCACCGTGACGGTAACGCCCGACAAGGAGGGCGAGCTCAGCGCCGCTGTGAAGGTGGCCTGGAGTGAAGCCGAAGTGACCGAGTTCAAGAACGTCTACGCTGCGGATCCTGTTGAGTCCAGCGTTACCGACCAGATTACCGTGGCCAAGTCCCTGACCGGGCGCGACTTGACGGAAGGCGAGTTCAGTTTTGAGCTGCGCGAGGTTAAGGGCGAGGACTCTGAGCTTATCGAGACCGTTGCGAAC
>CABVAS010000133.1 GCA_902496375.1 uncultured Collinsella sp. | reverse complement strand
GCTCGGCGCTTTCGCAATTCAAAGAGCATCACCGGCGTGTTCGCCCGCTTCGCGCTGGGGTTCAACTGGATTGACGGCCTGCTGTTGGGATCGGTCGTGGCATCCACCGACGCGGCCAGCGTCTTTAGCGTGCTGCGCGAGCACAACCTGTCGCTGAGGGGCGGCACCGACTCGCTACTCGAGGTCGAATCGGGCTCCAACGACACCGTCGCCTACATGCTCACCGCCGTGCTCGCCACACTCGCGGCCGGCGGCGACATCAACATTCCCGCACTGCTGGCCAAGCAGATTATCCTGGGCGCGGGCCTGGGCCTTGCCATCGGCTGGGCGGCGGGCCGCCTGATTGAACGCGCGCACGCAACGGCCGAGGGCGCGCAGACCATCTTTTTGTTCGCCGTGGCGATCGTCGCCTACGCACTACCAAGCTATCTGGGCGGCAACGGCTTTTTGGCTGTATACCTGGCCGGCATTGTGCTGGGTGCGAGCGACATAACTGGCAAGGTCGAGATGGCGCACTTTTTTGACACCCTCACCGAGATGGCCGAGATGACCATCTTCTTTTTGCTGGGCCTGCTCGTTACACCCGCACGCCTGCCGCAAATGCTGCTACCGGGCCTGGCACTCATGGCGTTTATGCTCTTTGCGAGCCGCCCCATCGCCGTAGGCATGCTGCTGGCGCCGTTTAGGACGAACCCTCGCCAGGTTGCGCTCGTAAGCTGGGCGGGTCTGCGCGGAGCAGCTTCGGTCGTCTTTAGTCTCTTTGCCGTGGTGGCCGGCGTTCCCGGCGGACACGACCTATTTGACCTGGTGTTTGTGATTGCCGTGTCGAGCATTGTGGTGCAGGGCTCGCTGCTACCGGCGGTGGCGAAAAAGCTCAATATGATCGACGCGGAAGGCGACGTGCGCCGTACGTTTAACGATTACCGCGACGAGGACGGCATGTCGTTTGTCAAGTTCAAGGTGGGCGCGGGCCATCCGTTTTCCGGACGCTCGCTCGCCGATATTGGCAGCGCAACGGACATGCTGGTGGTCTTGGTGCTGCGTGACGGCGCCCATCCGGTGCTGCCCAACGGCGATACCGTGATCCAGGAAGGCGATCTGCTGGTGATGGCCGCCCCAACGTTCGAAGAGCGTGCCGAGGTTACGCTGCGCGAGGTCACCGTGACACCCCACGGTCGCCTGGCCGGCCAGCGCCTGCGCGATGTGCCGCAAGGCAAGCATCCGTTTATTGTGGTGATGCTCAAGCGCGAAGGCCAAACGATCATCCCCGATGGCAACACCCTAATATACGCCGGCGACGAAGCCGTCATTGCCACACTGGCGTCGTAGTGACCAGGAAGTGGCTAATTTGCGACGAAGAGATCAAGCGCCTAGGAACCTCATGCCTTCGCTCGCAGATTCGGATTTGCCTGAGGAGTAAAGCACCCCTCCCCCATGTAACCATCCTGTAAATCATAGCGACGCACTCGAGTTTTACCGTGATGCGGTCGCGCCTGGCGCTCCACTGTGCTAAAGTATCCCGAACGTTCAAACGACTACGAGGGGGAACTAGAAGATGGCACGTGTGCACAACTTCTCAGCTGGCCCGGCCGCGCTGCCTACCAGCGTGCTCGCCGAGATCGCCGACGAGATGATGGACTACCGCGGTTGTGGCATGTCCGTGCTCGAGATGAGCCATCGATCTAGCATGTACCAGCAGATTATCGACGACGCCGAGGCAACCCTGCGTCGTCTGCTGAGCATCCCCGACAACTACCGTGTCCTGTTTTTGCAGGGCGGCGCCACGCTGCAGTTTGCGGGCATCCCCATGAACCTCATGCGCCGCGGGCGCGCCGGCTACATCGTGACCGGCAACTTTGCCAACAAGGCATACAAAGAAGCCGCCAAGTACGGCGAGGCCGTACTGCTCGCGAGCTCCAAGGACACCAATTTCGACCGCATACCCACCATGGCCGACGTCAACGCGCGCATTGCCGCCGAGGCCGCGGGCGACGGGCTCGACTACGTTTACATCTGCCAGAACAACACCATCTTTGGCACCATGTACCACGAGCTGCCCGCTTGCGGCGACGTACCGCTGGTCGCAGATGTCTCGAGCTGCTTTCTGTCGCAGCCGCTCGACGTCGAGCGCTACGGGCTCATCTACGCCGGCGCTCAGAAAAACGCCGGCGCCGCGGGCGTGACCGTGGTTATCGTGCGCGACGACCTCATCGCCGACGGCCCCGCCTTTGCGCAGACACCGCAGTACATGGACCTTAAGGCCCAGGCCGCCAAGGGCTCCATGCTCAACACGCCCAACACCTTTGGCATCTACGTGTGCGGCAAGGTGTTCCATTGGGTCGAGGAGACCGGCGGACTTGCCGCCATGGCCGAGCGCAACTGGGCCAAGGCCAACCTGCTCTACGACCTGCTCGAGCACAGCGAGCTGTTCCATGGCACCACGCAGGCCGACAGCCGCTCCATCGCCAATGTCACCTTCCGCACCGGCGACGCCGAACTCGACGCGGCCTTTGTCGCAGGCGCGGCCGAGCACCAGATTCAAAACGTCAAGGGCCATCGCCTGGTGGGCGGCATGCGCGCCAGCGTCTACAACGCCGTAACCATGGAAGACGTGCAGGCACTGGCCTCGTACATGAAGGACTTCGAAACGCAGCGTAGTTTGAGCCCGCGATCTAACTAGCCCGCAACGCGCGGGCCGACCAGCCACTTCAAACCACCTGTTTAAACCAAACCTGCTAAGGAGTTTTTCATGCGCAAGATTAAGACCATCGACGACATCACCAAGGACGGCAAAGTCGAGTTTGGCGAGGGCTACGAATTTGTGAGCACCGCCGAGGAGGCCGACGCCATCCTGATGCGCTCGACTGACCTGCACGGCTACGAGCTGCCCGAGGGCATCCGCGCCATCGCCCGCTGCGGCGCCGGCGTCAACAACATCCCCGTCGAGGAGTACGCCAAGAAGGGCGTCGTCGTCTTTAACTCCCCCGGCGCCAACAGCAACGCCGTTAAGGAGCTCGTCCTAGGCATGCTGGTGCTCTCGAGCCGCGGCGTGGTGCAATCGATGAACTGGGTGCGCGACAACGCCGACGATCCCGAGATTCAGGTCGATGCCGAGAAGGCCAAGAAGGCCTTTGTGGGCCGCGAGCTCAAGGGCAAGCGCATCGGTGTCATCGGCCTGGGCAACGTGGGCTCCAAGGTCGCCAACGCCTGCGTCGACCTGGGCATGGACGTTTACGGCTACGACCCGTTCATTTCCGTCGAGCATGCGTGGGTGCTGAGCCGCGAGGTGCAGCGTGTGGGCACGCTCGAGGATCTCTGCCGCGGCTGCGACTACCTCACCGTACACGTGCCCAGCAAGGCCGACACCATCGGCATGATCAGCACCGAGCAGATCAACCTGCTGGCCCCGGACGCCGTGCTGATCAACTACGCACGCGAGACCATCATTGACGAGGACGCCGTCGACGCTGCCCTGCGCGAGGGCAAGCTGAGCTGGTTTAGCTGCGACTTTGCCACGCCCAAGACCGTCAAGATGCCCAATACGTTTATCACCACGCACTCGGGCGCCGGCACTGGCGAGGCCGAGGCCAACTGCGCCGATATGGCCATCAGCGAGCTCAAGGATTACCTGGAGAACGGCAACATCGCACATAGCGTCAACTACCCCGCCTGCAGCATGGGCAAGGCGCGCGCCGCAAGCCGCATCGCCTGCCTGCACGCCAACGTGCCCAACATGATCGGCCAGATCACGGCCATTCTCGCCAAGGACAACGCCAACGTGCAGCGTATGACCAACGAGTCCGCTGGCGAGAACGCCTACACCATGTTCGACACCGACGAGCACCTGGACAGCAGCACCATCGAGGCGCTCAAGCAGATTCCGTCGATGTATCGCGTGCGCGTAATCAAATAGCGCCGGCTGATCTGACGGGCAGTTCCCCATGTGGCCTGCCCGTCACTGACATTGAATGCCCGCGGGGACGCCTTTCGCACGAGAGGCGCCCCCGTTTTTGTGAGCACTCCATTAAATACACCGAGCCGCTTCTTGACATACAATCTGTATATTGACCTAACTATCTGTGAGGTGCCTATGGTTGATACAGATTTTGCTTGGCGGCTTACGCAAGGACTCGTGCGGATCGACAGCTCAGACCCGGGTGCGTATGAGGACGAGATTGAGCGCTATATCAAAGCGTTGGTTGAGGAACGGGTGGCACAGCTGAGCCATCCGGTGCTCCATGCCGTGCAGGTTGAGGAACTCGAGGTGCTGCCCGGGCGCCGCAACCTTATGGTCACCGTGCCGGGACTGAGCGACGAGCCACGACTCGTCTATATCTGCCATATGGATACCGTTACGCTGGGCGATGGCTGGGACGCGGACATTCCGCCGCTCGGAGCGATCGTGCGCAACGATAAACTCTATGGCCGCGGTGCCTGCGATATGAAGGGTGGCCTGGCCTGCGCCATTGCCGCACTGGTCCATACGCTCGAGCGCGTGGCGGCAGAAGGCGAGCTGCCCCGCCGTGGCTTCTCACTCATTTGCTCGGTCGACGAGGAGGACTTTATGCGCGGCTCAGAGGCCGCGATCGATGCCGGCTGGGTCGGCTCGCGCGAATGGGTGCTGGACACCGAACCCACCGACGGACAGATCCAGGCGGCGCACAAGGGGCGCACGTGGTTCGAGATTGAAATGGCTGGCGTAACGGCGCATGCGAGCCAGCCGTGGAAGGGCGCGGATGCCGTCGCCGCCATGGCCGAGGTCGTGTGTTCGCTCCGTCGCGCGTTTGTGGCGCTGCCCGCGCACGATGAGCTGGGGCCTTCGACCATCACGTTTGGCCAAATCGAGGGCGGATATCGCCCCTATGTCGTGCCCGACCGCGCCAAAGTCTGGGTCGACATGCGCCTGACCCCGCCGACCGATACGGCCGCCGCGACGCGCATGGTAGAGCAAGCCATCGCCGTTGCCGAAGCCGCGGTCCCCGGCT
>CABVAS010000132.1 GCA_902496375.1 uncultured Collinsella sp. | reverse complement strand
AGTTCCGCACGAGCCGAAGAGCACTTAATGTGCTCTTCGTGCGAGCAGGACTGTCCGCAGCAGCGAGCAAAGGTAAGAACGCCCCGCCCCAACCGAGATAACAAAGGAGCTGATATGTGCGATTGCACAGATCATAAGGACGAGATTCCTGTTTACGACGCGCAGGCCATCGAGTCCCGGTGGATGAAGGCCTGGGAGGACTCCAACCTCTTTGCTGTCGACACCGACGACAGCAAGCCCAAGAAGTACGTGCTCGAGATGTTCCCGTATCCGTCGGGCGACCTGCACATGGGCCACGCGCGCAACTATACCATCGGCGATGCCATGGCCCGTCAGGCCCGCATGCGCGGCTATGACGTGCTGCATCCCATCGGCTTTGACGCCTTTGGCCTGCCTGCCGAGAACGCCGCCATCAAGCACAACACGCAGGCTGCCGCCTGGACGTATAAGAACATGGACCAGGCGCTCGCCACGATGAAGCGCATGGGCTTCTCCTACGATCTGGATCGCATGGTCAAGACCTGCAGCCCCGATTATTACCGCTGGGGCCAGTGGATCTTTGAGAAGATGTGGGAAAAGGGCCTGGTCTACCGCAAGAAGAACCCGGTCAACTGGTGCCCCACCTGCAAGACCGTTCTGGCTAACGAGCAGGTTACCGAGGGCAAGTGCTGGCGCTGCGGCACCGAGCCTGAGAAGCGCGACCTTGAGCAGTGGTACTACAAGATTACCGAGTACTCCCAGGAGCTGCTCGACGACCTGGAGAAGCTCCCCGGCTGGCCCGAGCGCGTCAAGCAGATGCAGGCCAACTGGATCGGCCGCTCCGAGGGCGCCGAGGTCGACTTTACCCTGTGCGACCAGGATGGCGAGCCCATCGAGGGCGATGAGGGCAAGATCACCGTCTTTACCACGCGTGCCGACACCCTTTTTGGCGTCTCCTTCTTTGTCCTGGCTCCCGAGTACGCCGGCCTGCATGAGCTCGTCGAGGGCACGGAGTACGAGGAGGCCGTCACCAAGATCGTCGAGGACTCCAAGCATATCTCTGCCGTCGAGCGTGCCCAGGGCACCCTCGAGAAGCACGGTGCCTTTACGGGCCGCTATGTGGTAAACCCCGTCAACGGCGAGAAGGTCCCCGTGTGGGTTGCCGATTATGTCGTCGCCGACTACGGTACCGGTGCCGTCATGGCCGTTCCCTGTGGCGACCAGCGCGACTTTGAGTTTGCCCGTAAGTACGACCTGCCGATCGTGCCGATCATCCTAGACGATGACGATCGCGCTGCCGTCGAGGCCAGCGGCGAGACCATCGATACCTTCCATGCCGAGACCGTCGACTGGGATTGCGCTCACGCTGCCGAGGGCACCCTCGTCCAGTCCGGCAAGTACACCGGCATGCGCGGTGGTAAGCACTCCGAGGGCGAGGCTGCAATCGTGGCCGACCTCGAGGCCATGGGCTGTGGTCGTCGCAAGGTCGAGTTTCGTCTGCGCGACTGGCTCATCAGCCGCCAGCGCTATTGGGGCAACCCCATCCCGGCCATCCACTGCGAGCACTGCGGCATCGTGCCCGTGCCCGAGGATCAGCTGCCGGTGACGCTGCCCGAGAACCTTGACCTGGGCGCCGGCGAGACCCTTGCCGAGTGCAAGGAGTTCTACGAGACCACCTGCCCGGTGTGCGGCCGCCCGGCCAAGCGTGAGACCGATACCATGGACACCTTCACCTGCTCCAGCTGGTATTACCTGCGCTATACCGATCCGCACAACACCAAGCTGCCCTTCTCCCGAGAGGCCGCCGACCGTTGGATGCCCGTCGATAACTACATTGGCGGCATCGAGCACGCCATTCTGCACCTGCTCTACAGTCGCTTCTTTACCAAGGCGCTGCGCGACCTGGGCCTGCTGAGCGTGGACGAGCCCTTCACCAACCTGCTGTGCCAGGGCATGGTCAAGGACGAGAACGGCGACACCATGTCCAAGTCCAAGGGCAATGTCGTGCCCCCGAGCTCGGTCATCGAGCCCTACGGCGCCGACACCATGCGTTTGGCGATCCTGTTTATCGCTCCGCCCGAGAAGGACTTCGACTGGGATCCCAAGGCCGTTGAGGGCGCCAACCGCTTCATCAAGCGCGCCTGGCGTATCGTTTGGCAGCTCGTCCAGTCCGGTGACGCCAACGTGGCCTTCGACAAGTCCGCGCTCGACGAGGTTGCGATGAAGCTCTATCGCGAGCGTCACCGCACCATCGCCAAGTGCACCGAGGACTTCGATCGCGGCCAGTTCAACACCGCGATCTCGGCCGTCATGGAGCTCGTCAACGCGGCGAGCGCCTACCTCAACGCCACCGAGGGTACCGCCCGCGACAAGGCGCTGTGCTACGGCGTGGCTAAGGATATCGTGAGCGTCCTTGCCCCCATCTGCCCGTTCTGGGCCGACGAGCTGTGGCACGAGGCCCTCGGCTGCGAGGGCAACGCCTACACCGCCGCCTGGCCCGAGTTCGACCTGGCCGAGTCCGTTGAGGACACGGTGCAGATCGTGGTCCAGGTGCTCGGCAAGGTCCGCGGCCGCGTCGACGTTGCCCGCGATGCCTCCAACGAGGAGATGCAGGCTGCCGCCGAGGCCGCCGTCGCCAAGTGGCTCGAGGGCAAGACGGTCGTCAAGGCCATCTGCGTGCCCGGCAAGCTGGTCAACCTGGTGGTCAAGTAAGCGCTGCGCGCAAAGCTGACATGCAATAAACGAGGGACGGTCCGTTTGGGCCGTCCCTCGTTTTGCATGTACCTGCCATGGTGTCTTCGGTCAATTGTCCTATTCTTGTGGAGAAGCTGTGCGCACGCTGACCTGCAGATTCGTACTGTGCTTGCACGTTTCCGCAGCTATTGCTATAGTTTGCTTGCAAATGAAGTTGTAATTGAAAGAAGTGGGGTTTCGGCCCCGCTTCTTTTTTGTATGGATGGAGGTGCCGCAATGGTCAAGACCAAGACCGAGCAGGCGATCATCGACGCGCTCGAGGCCGTCGCTCCCCAGCACGATGTCGACATCGTCGACGTCGAGCTCGTGGGTGCCACCAAGGCCCCCTGCGTGCGCGTGCGTATCGAGGGTGCCGAGGGTCAGAGCCTTTCGCTCAACGACGTCACGGCCAACACCAAGTGGGTCGGCGATGTGATTGAGGAGCTCGACCCCATCTCTTCGAGCTATACGCTCGAGGTGTCGAGCCCGGGTATGGCGCGCCCGCTGCGCCGCCCGTGCGACTTTACCCGCTTTGTGGGCGAGAACTGCGAGCTCACCGCCACCGCTACCGAGGGCCGTCGCAAGTACGCCGGTAAGATTGCCGCCGCCACCGAGACGAACGTGACCCTCGAGCTCGAGGGCGGCGAGTCCGTTACCCTCGATTTCTCTGATGTTAAAAAGTGCAAGTTGAAGCCCACCTACGACTTCAAGCCCGCGAAGGAAGGAAAGTAAGATGGCAGCATCCGACATGATGTCCGCCCTGATGGAGCTTTGCCAGGAGAAGCACATCGACCAGCTCTACCTGATCGACCGCCTGGAGCAGTCGCTCGCCAAGAGCTATGCCGAGATCCTGCATCTTGAGTGGGGCGCCAAGGTGACCATCGACCGCACCACCGGCAAGATCTACGTCTACCGCTTGGAGCCGATCGACGATTCCATGGACGAGGAGGGCAACTTCACCGAGTTCGAGGAGATTGACGTCACCCCCAAGAACACGAGCCGCATCGCTGCCCAGCACGCCAAGGCCGAGATCAACGCCATCGTGCGCAACTCCGCCCGCGAGCAGATCTACGAGGAGTTCTCCGGCCGCATCGGTGACCTCATCAGCGGTACCGTGCTGCAGTCCACACCCGACTTCACGATTGTCAAGATCCGCGAGGGCGTCGAGGCCGAGCTGCCGCACTTCGACCAGCGCCGTTACGAGAACGAGCGCAACGAGCGTCCGATGGGCGAGCGCTACCTGCACAACCAGCACATCAAGGCCGTGATCATCGACGTTCGCGACCCCAACTCCAACCTGCAGCCGGTTCGTGGCGAGCACAGCCGTCCGCCGATTGTCATCTCCCGTACCCACCCCGAGCTCATGCGTCGTCTGTTTGAGCAGGAGGTGCCCGAGATCTATGAGGGCACCGTCCAGATCAAGTCGATCGCCCGCGAGCCCGGCCAGCGCTCCAAGGTCGCCGTCCACTCGCTCGACGACCGTCTGGATCCCGTGGGCGCCTGCGTCGGCCCCAAGGGCAGCCGTGTTCGCGCTGTCGTGGGCGAGCTCCGTGGCGAGCGCGTCGACGTCATCCTGTGGGATGCCGATCCTGCCGTCTACGTTGCCAACGCCCTTTCGCCCGCTAAGGTCACCCGCGTCCTCATCGACGAGGAGAAGGCCTACGCCGGCGTCATCGTGCCCGACGACCAGCTGTCCCTCGCCATCGGCAAGGAGGGCCAGAACGCCCGCCTCGCCGCGCGCCTGACCGGCTGGCACATCGACATCAAGTCCGAGACGCTTGCCGCCGACATCCTCAAGAACGTTCCCGTTCACGAGGAGCCCGCCGCCGACCTGATCGGTGACGAGGAGGACGAGGACGTCCGCCGCTGCGAGTACGTGTCCGAGGACGGCATCCAGTGCCGCAACCAGGCTCGTCCCGGCTCCCGTTTCTGCGGTGTCCACGACACCGACGCCTTCGATGATGCGGAGGACCTGATCTAGCGCGCGTTCGCGCCGGGCGGGTCCCGGCGCGTCTTCCACGCTCGTTCAGTCTCTAGGCACCCAAGGTGCCAGAAAGGGTAGGTGAAGTCATATGGCAAAAGTCCGTGTGTCCACCCTGGCCAAAGAGTTCGGCATGACCTCCAAGGAACTGATGGGTCATCTTGCCGAAATGAAGATTCCCGCTAAGTCCGCTTCCTCCGCCCTGGAGGACGCTTACGTCGCCATGGTCCGCAAGCAGCTCGCCTCGGTGATCGAGGCCCGCGCCAAGGAAGTCGAGGCCGCCAAGCAGGCCGAGGAGGAGGCAGC
>CABVAS010000131.1 GCA_902496375.1 uncultured Collinsella sp. | reverse complement strand
ATGCGCCGGCGGAGTTCTTTGACGAGCAACCCGTGACGTTCAAGGCATCCTGGAAGCAGCGTATGCGCTGGACCAAGGGCTTTTACCAGGTGTTCTTTACCTACGGCAAGCATCTGGTCAAGTCGACGTTCCGCTATCATCGCTTTGCCGCCTACGACATGTTCATGACGATCGCCCCGGGTATGCTGCTATCGCTGATCTCGATGCTCGCTAATGCGACGTTCTTGATTGTGGGTGGCCTTTCGCATGGTTTCTTGGCTACCGAAGTCGAGATGCAGGCGTGCGCCGCTTCGCTCATTATGACCTTCGCCATGATGTATCAGACCTTCTTTATCCTGGCGCTGCTCACGACTATCTTTGAGTACAAGCACATTCACTGCGCGCAAAAGTGGCGTCTGGTGACTAACCTGTTTACCTTCCCGATCTTTATGTTCAGCTATATCCCTATCACGGTGGCCGCGCTGTTCCTGAAGGTCGACTGGGTTCCTACCCAGCATGCCGTAAACGTCACCCTCGACGAGGTCATGCAAGGCGCCAAATAACCACCACCGAAACCACCGCAAAGGGGACAGGCACCTTTGTGGTGGTTTTTGCTTTTGCGATGCAGCTCGAGGAGGTACTCGATGTTTTATATCCCGTTTTGGATTTGCATCTTTGCCGGCGCGGCGATTGATGCCCGTCAGCGACGTTTTCCCAATGAACTTGCCGGTGCGTGTGCGGTGACGGCGTTAGTGGGCGTTTGGCTCGACAAAGGTGTTAACACAGCGCTTGACCACGCGGGTCTTGCCGTCATTGTGTATCTTGCTCTCGTGCTGACTGAGTCCCTCTGGCGTCGTCTTCGCCAAATCCCGGGCATCGGCATGGGGGATGCCAAGGCGCTCTTCGCGCTTTGTACGCTCGACCCTATGGGTGGCATCGTGGCATTTGCCGTCGCACTCCTGGCTCTGGCCCTTTCCTGCCTCTTCACAAAATCGCGCTCCCTGCCATTGCTCCCGTTTTTAGTGCCGATTTTTGCCATAATCGAGGTCGTGGGCTGCACTTTGTAACCGATTGCGCATCCTTCTTAAGGAGCATGCCATGGAATCTAATCAAGAAACGGCCGTCATTAAGGCGCGCATGGACCGTATTCCCTCGGCGTTGTCGCCCGAGCTTGTCGAGCGCATTGCCGCCGATCGTGCTTCGGGCTATGTCAACCCGTATCGTTGCAACGATGATCAGGTCATTCGTCGTATTGATCGCACTACCGACAAAGGCACGCTTATGCGTCCGGCGTTTATGCGCGATACCGAAAAGATACTTCATCTTCCGGCTTACACCCGGTATGCGGGCAAAACGCAGGTCTTTAGCTTTCGTAGCAATGACGATCTGTCACGCCGCGGTTTGCACGTGCAGCTTGTCTCGCGCATTGCGCGCGATATCGGTCGCGCCCTGGGGCTCAATTGCGATCTGATCGAGGCGATTGGCCTGGGCCACGACTTGGGACACACGCCTTTCGGCCATTCCGGCGAGCGCTTCCTCAACGATATCTATCACGAGCGTACGGGGCGTTATTTTTTCCATAACGTGCAGTCGGTCCGCGTGCTCGACGCGTTGTATGGCCGCAACGTGTCGCTCCAGACGCTCGACGGCGTGCTATGCCATAACGGCGAGTACGAGCAGCGTGTGTTTGAGCTCTCGGACATGGGCTCCTTTGACCAGTTTGACCAGACGGTTGAGGATTGCATTGCCACGGGCTATAGCGCAATTGAGCATCTGCGTCCCATGACGCTCGAGGGCTGCGTCGTTCGCATCTCGGATATTCTTGCCTACGTCGGTCGTGACCGTCAGGATGCGATCGCGGCGGGCCTGCTTTCGCCCGACGCTTTTGATGATGGCCGGGGCGGTGCCTACAACAGTTGGATCCTCACGCATGCCTCTATCGATATCGTTGAGCACAGCTATGGTAAGCCGCGCATCGAGATGAGCGAGGACCTGTTTGAGGAAATTCGCCGAGCCAAGCGCGAGAACTACGAGAAGATCTATAGCAAGGGCGGTATCGAAGGCGATTCCGAGGCGGAGCTGCGCGAGGCGTTCGTAAAGCTCTACGACCGTTGCCTGCGGGATCTAAACAGTGGCGACGAGTCCTCTTACATCTTTAAGCACCATATCTCGCGCATTGAGCAGCAGCTTTCCTACTATGATCGCACCTATGCCTGGCAGGACGACAAGGATCAAGCCGTGGTGGATTATATCGCGAGCATGACGGACGGTTATTTCTGCGAGCTGACGAGCAAGCTGTTCCCTGGTCTGGAGTTTCCGCACCGTACCTATATTAACGAACGGTAGTTCGTATTAATTCGGTATACTGTAAGTGGAAAACGTTTTTGATTGATACACGGGATGGCTATGGACGACCTTTTTTCTGCTTCGACGCGCGAGCGTTCCTTTCAGAATGCGCCGCTTGCGGTGCGCATGCGCCCCAATTCGCTCGACGAGTATGTGGGTCAGAAAAAGGCCGTCGGCAAGGGCTCGTGGTTGCGTGCCGCGATTGAGCACGATGTGCTGTCGAGTGTGATTCTGTACGGGCCGGCCGGTACGGGCAAGACGACGCTGGCCCACATTATCGCCAACCATACCAAGAGCGAGTTTGTCGAGGTCAGCGCCGTCACGGGTACCGTGAAGGACCTGCGTCGTGTGATTGATGAGGCCAAGACGCGCCTGAATACATACGACCGCCGCACCATTCTATTCATAGATGAGATTCACCGCTTCTCTAAGTCGCAGCAGGATGCCCTGCTGCATGCAGTTGAGAACCGTACCGTCATTATGATTGGCGCTACGACGGAGAATCCGTACTTCGAGGTCAACTCGGCGCTGCTCTCACGTGGTCGCGTCGTGGAGCTTGAGCATTTAAAGGACGAGGATATCGCCATGCTTATCGAGCGTGCGCTCGAGGCACCTCAGGGCCTGAACGGCAAATTCTCGGCCGATGAGGATACGGTTAAGACCATTTGCACGCTGGCCGCGGGTGATGCGCGCTCGGCGCTCACGACGCTCGAGCTTGCGAGCGAGATTGCCGTCACGCGTCCCGATACCGAGGGAACGCCAGCGCCCGCGGCGGGGGAGCGATATCCCATCACCGTGGATGACGTGAAGATCGCCAACCCGCGTCGCGGCTTTACGTATGACAAAAACGGCGACATGCACTACGACGTTATCAGTGCGTTCATCAAGTCCATGCGCGGTAGCGACCCCGATGCCACGATCTATTGGCTCGCGCGCATGATCGATGCAGGGGAGGATCCTAAGTTTATCGCCCGTCGCATTATGATTCATGCTTCTGAGGACGTCGGCAACGCCGACCCGCAGGCGCTTTTGGTGGCACATGCCGCGTTTAAGTCTGCCGAGGTCATTGGCTATCCCGAGTGCCGCATTAACCTGGCTCAGGCCGCTCTCTATGTGTGCTTGGCGCCAAAATCCAACGCGTGCGAGGCTTCGATCGATGCGGCGCTGGCCGATATCCATTCTAGTGGGCTTCGCGAGGTGCCGAGTTATCTGCGCGATCGCCATCGCCCGGGCAGCGATGAATACGGTGTGTATAAGTATCCACATGATTATCCCGAAGGCTGGGTCGATCAGCGCTATTTGCCCGAGGGACTGGAGCGCGGCGCGTTCTGGCAGCCTGCCGGCCGCGGTTGGGAAGAATGGCGCGTAGAGCAAAGTGAACGCGACCGCAGCGGGAATGCGCCGAAGTAGCTGCTGATAATTTTGTCCCACGTTGCTGCTCTTGGCATGTTCGGTCCCCTTTGGGGTACCATGGAAACCGTCTGTATATCGATTCCTTTGGGAGGCTTGTATGAGTCCCATTCAGATTGCCCTGCTGCTGCTCGCCGTTGCCGGCGTGTGGGCCATCGTTGAGCTCGCGCTTACCCTGCGCAAGACCCGCACCGTTGTCGACTCGCTCGATAAGACCGTGAACGACCTCAACAACACCATCGCCGAGGCTCAGCCTGTGGTGGCAAAGCTCGATGGCGCTGTCGATGAGCTTACGCCGGCGCTTGCCCAGATGGAGCCGCTGCTTAAGTCGAGCAAGACGGCAGTTGATGCCCTTACCTCCAATCTCGTAGAGGTCGAAGCCGTGGTTCGCGACATTTCCGAGGTTACGGGCAGCATGGCCGAGGCCAGCAATGCTGTGTCGAGCGTGACCGACTCTGCCGCCGGTGCTGTGCAGAAGCTCTTCAATAAGGTGAAGGCTCCTGCAGCCGACGCCGATCGCAAGCTCGCCGCTGCCGCTGCGGAGGCCGAGCAGCCTACCGAGCGCGTCCTAATTGGCGAGGACGAGGCCGCCGCGGGCGACGATGATGGTCAGAAGTCTGTATCCAAGCCGGCTCAGTATTACACCTATACGCCCGCCGAGACCTCTGAGGAGTCCTGCGATGAGTAGCGAAGCAACCTGCCCTATCACGCTGACCGTTGCCGGTGACCCGCGTCTCGCTCGCCTTGTGCGCATGACGGCAGCCAACGTTGGTGCCCTGTGCTCTATGTCTGTCGATCGCATCGAGGACATCCGCATGGCTGCTGAGGAGGCTTTCATCTTTGGTTGCACCGCGGTCGACTGCGATGACATCACCATCAAATTCGATGTCGATGAGACCCACGTTGGCATGACTATTACCTTTGGCGACCAGGCTACGGTCGATGAAGACGACCAGGCTGCGGTGTATGCCGAGCTCATCCTCGCGAGCGTGTGCGACTCCTACGAAAAGACTACGGCGCCCCTGACGCTTTCCCTCGACCTCAAGGCGGATATCTAATATGACCGAACGTTCCCGGAGCGGTAAGACCGCTTGGGACAAGGAGAAAACCCGCGAGCTGTTTCGTCGTTACAAGGAGACCGGTGATCCGGACGCCCGTGAGCAGCTCGTCATGTCCCATATGAACCTGGTAAGGTTTCTTGCCAACAAATTTAAGAACCGCGGTGAGCCACTCGACGACCTCATGCAGGTCGGCTATCTGGGTTTGCTCAA
>CABVAS010000130.1 GCA_902496375.1 uncultured Collinsella sp. | reverse complement strand
AGCGGTCGCACAATGCGTCCTTGGCGCGCAGGGCCGAGAAGCGCGTGTTGCGCAGCTGCTCGGTCACGCCGCGGGCGGTGATGGCGATGGTGGCGCCGGGGCGGATGATGGTCTCCCAAGCGATGTCGTAAACGCTGTCGTACAGTTCATCGGCATCCTGCGCCTCAAAGCGCCCGAGTACCACGAACACGCGGCTCGCCAGGCGTGACCACAGACAGGCGCGGTAGCCTTCTTCGAGCTCGCCCTCAAATGTAGCGCGGCCCTTCAGCCGGCGAACATGCGAAAGCCCGAGGCGTTTAAGCTCATCGGCGAGTGCGGACTCAAAGCCCTCGGGGCAGCTTGCGTAAAATTCCATGGGTGACCTCTCTGGTTGCGTCGCTCCATTATATGATGGATACTTCGTTTACTCTCGCCCCCGAAAGGAACCCATATGATTGATGCGTGCCCCGATTCCGCCGTGCTCTTTTTTGACGTGGACGGCACGCTGACGTCGTTCGATCCCGACAACATGACCGACAAGGACTTTTCGGCGGTTTGCCCCTCGCAGGCGGTCGTCGAGGCGTTTCATCGCCTGCGCAATGCGGGTCACCAGGCATTTATCTGCACGGGTCGCCCCCTGTGGCTCATCGCCGATAGCTTGCGTGCGCTCGACCCCGCGGGCGTCGTTGCCATGGCGGGCGCCACGCTCGAGGTCGAGGGCCGCGTGGTGTATGAGGACTGCTTTGACGAAGACATTGTTGAGGAGCTTGCACGCCGTATGGCCGCGGCAGGGATTGAAGCCTTTTTCGAGACCAACGTGGCTACTTTTGCCCTGGAACCCGCGGGTGTTGAGCAGTCGTCTCTGATCGGCACTTCTGTGGTGCACAGCACCGAGGAAATGCGCGTCGACGGCCGTCTGCGCGTGGGCAAGGTAGGCATCGTCGCGAGCGACCTGGCTCGCGTAGCCAACGATGATGGCTTTATCGATCGCGAGTTTGAGCTGTGCAACACCGGTGGTCAGAATCGCGAGCTGAGCCCCAAGGGCATCGACAAGGGCGTGGGCGTGGCGCGAGCGCTGGAATACCTGGGTCGCACCGGCAACGCACGCACCTTTGGCTTCGGCGATTCGGGTAACGACCTGGGCATGCTCGCTGCGGTCGAGACGGCTGTCGCCATGGGCAACGCCATGCCTGAGGTCAAGGCGGTCGCCGACTACGTGACCGACGATGTCGCACACGACGGCACCGTTACAGCGATGCAGCATTTCGGCCTCATCTAATGAATCCCGCGTTCTGACGTTTGCCCAAACTGCGACTCTTTGCTTTTGCATGCTCAATCGATTTATCAATCCAAACACTGAGGTGTTTATACCGTTCGCCGAGAAGATAAAAAACCGCAGTTCACGCCTTGATAAACGTAGGTAAAGTGTTTAGCAGTTTAACGCCCATGTGCAAGCGAAAGGAATCAGGCAGATGGCAATCAAGGTGTTCGCTGACGGTGCAAACCTCGAGGGCATGCTCGACATGTACGAGAACGGCAACGTTCAGGGTTTCACGACCAACCCGTCCCTTATGAAGAAGGGCGGCGTGACGGATTACCGCGCGTTTGCCAAGGAGGTCCTGGCCCACATCACCGATGTATCCGTCTCGTTTGAGGTCTTTGCCGACGACGTCGAGACCATGGAGGTCGAGGCCCGCGAGATCACTACCTGGGCCGAGAACGTCTACGTCAAGATTCCGTGCGTGACCACCAAGGGCGAGTCCACCGCCGAGTTGGTGCGCAAACTTTCCGCTGACGGTATCAAGGTCAACGTTACTACCATCTTTACGCCTAAGCAGGTCGATGAGATGGTCGAGGCCGTTGACGCCGAGACGCCGTCCATCATTTCGCTCTTTGCCGGCCGCATCGCCGACACCGGCGTCGACCCCATTCCGTTTATGACGGAGTCGGTCAAGAAGGCCGCTGCCAAGCCCAACTGTGAGGTCCTGTGGGCGTCCACGCGCGAGCTCATCAACATTTACCAGGCCGAGGCCTGCGGTTGCCAGATCATCACGGTGCCCAACAGCATCCTGGCCAAGCGCAAGAACATCGGTCGCGACCCGTACGAGGTCTCGCTCGACACCGTCCGCGGCTTTGCCAAGGATATCGCCTCGCTCGGCTTTCATATTCTGCCGTAGGGCGAACACTGGCTGCGCCATGGGCTGTTCGCCCCGGCCTTCCCTTTCCCTATCGCTCACGCGCTTTGCGAGGGTCGCGCTAGGGAAAGGGAAGGCCGGGGCTGCCGGCACGAGCTTGCCGGTAGGTTGGCGATAGGCTTCCATATCCTGCCGTGGGCAAAGGTACCCCTGCCTGCGCCGTGCAAAATTGAGAGTATTCAGCAAGGTAAAGGTCTTTATCAGTTAACCGAAGCATGGAACGGCCCCCGTTTTGGCTCTGACGACGCTAAAACGGGGGCCGTTTTTTGCTTTTTCGTCTCTGAGGGGCATCCGGAACGGTGGAATATGCAGAATACTCGCGATTTTGCACATCGCTACAGGGGGTACCCGTGCTTTGGCGGTTTACTTGCCCTGCACCATGGTGAGCGAGATCTTCTTGCGGTCGCGATCGACCTTTTCGACCCACACCTTGACCGTGTCACCGACGCGCACCACGTCGCTCGGGTGCTTGACAAAGCGGTTGGCCAGCTTAGAGATATGTACGAGGCCGTCCTGGTGCACTCCCACGTCGACGAAGGCGCCAAAGTCCACAACGTTGCGCACCGTGCCCTTGAGTTCCATGCCGGGCTCCAGGTCGTCGATGGAAAGCGCCGAGCGGCTAAAGACCACCTCGGGCGCGTCATCGCGCGGGTCGCGACCGGGCTTCTTGAGCTCGTTGACAATGTCGATGAGCGTGAGGGTGCCGCAGTCCAGGTCGCTTGCCAGCGCCGAGATGCTGCCCAGGCGGCGCTCGATGTCGGGCACGCCGCCGCGGCTGAGCTCGCTGGCTTTAACGCCTGCGCGCTCCAGGACGGACGTGGCCACCTCGTAGCTCTCGGGGTGGACGCTTGTCGCGTCGAGCGGGTTCTTGCCGCCGCTGATGCGCAAAAAGCCCGCGGCGTTGAGATATGCCTTGGGTCCCAGCTTGGGGACCTTCTTAAGCTGGCGGCGATCGGTAAAGGCGCCGTTTTCCTCGCGGTAGGCCACGATGTTTTTGGCAACGCTCGGCGTGATGCCCGATACGTATCCCAGCAGACTTGCGCTCGCGGTGTTTACGTCGACGCCCACGCGGTTGACGACGTCCTCCACCACGTGGCCCAGGGTGCGCGAAAGCTCGGCTTGGTCAAGGTCGTGCTGGTACTGGCCCACGCCGATGGACTGGGGCGGAATCTTGACGAGCTCTGCCAGCGGGTCTTGCAGGCGACGGCCCAGGCTCATGGCGCCACGCACGGTGACGTCCAGGTCGGGATATTCCTGGCTGGCAAGCTCGGAGGCGGAGTACACCGATGCGCCGGCCTCGTTGACGATGGTGTATCGCAGTCCAGGAGCCTGCTCGGCGATGAACTTCGAGACGACTTTCTCGGTCTCGCGGCTGGCGGTGCCGTTGCCGATGACGATGGTGTTGACGCCGTCCTTCTTGACGAGGCGGGCGAGCTCGCGCTTGGTGCCGGCGACGTCGTGGCGCGGCTTGGTGGGGTAGACCACGCTGTGGTCGAGCAGCTTGCCGGTCTCGTCCATGACGGCGACCTTGCAGCCGGTGCGGTAGCCCGGATCGAGCGCGAGCACGCGGGCGCCGCGCACGGGGCGCGCTGAGAGCAGGCCCTCGAGATTCTTGGCAAAGACGTTGATGGCCTCGGTCTGGGCGCGAACGGTGAGTTTGGCGCGGGCCTCGCGCTCCAGCGAGGGGGCCATCAGGCGCTTGTAGCCGTCGGCGATGGCGGCATCGAAGATGGGGGCAAACACGCCCTGACGTCGGGGCCAACGGCTGCCGAGGCGTGCCGTGGCGGCAGCGCCGTCGACGTTCACGCGCACGCGGAGCTTGCCCTCGCGCTCGCCGCGGTCGATAGCCAGCACGCGGTGGTTGGGTATACGGCGCAGCGGCTCGTCAAAGTTGTAGTAGGGCTCGTAGGGGGTCTTCTCGGCGGGGTCGGTGGCCTCGACGACGATATCGGCGGTGTTTTGCGTAAAGGCGCGCAGGTCGGCGACGTTCTCGGGGTCCTCGGCCACAGTCTCGGCCACGATGTCGGCGGCGCCGGCGAGCGCCTTCTCGGGCGTGTCGAAGCCGGCCTCCTCGTTGACGTATGCCGCGGCGGCGTCGAGTGCGCTGCCCTTGGCCGAGGTCTGCATGATAATCATGTTGGCGAGCGGCTCCAGGCCTGCCTCGCGGGCCTTCTGCGCGCGGGTCATGCGCTTTTTGCGGTAGGGCTTGTAGAGGTCCTCGACACGCTGGAGCTGCGTGGCCTCGCGAATCTGCTGTTCGAGTTCGGGCGTGAGCTTGCCCTGGGCGTCGATGAGCAGAATGACGTCCTCTTTACGCTGCTCAAGATTGCGCAGGTAGGACAGGCGCTCGTCGAGCGCGCGCAGGGCGACGTCGTCCATGCCGCCCGTGGCTTCTTTGCGGTAGCGCGAGATAAAGGGGATGGTGTTGCCCTCGTCGATGAGCTTGACGGCCGCCTCGATGTTGGCGGCCTTAAGGTTGAGCTCGCGGGCGAGCTGGGCGATAAGATCCATGGGACTCCTTGCGTTTAAGGTGCGTTTGCAGCACAGGGCTACCAAGGATACCACCCGTCCCAAAAGGCTGTTTTGGGGCCGCGCCACGAAAACGACCTATCTACTACGTTTGAACCGTATGGGTCGACCATCCCCCGGTTTTCCGAAAATACGCAAGCCGTCTACCTGCGGTTTTTATTTCGCGAAATTCGGTATGGTTGAGGGTGGTCGGTTAAACGTAGTAGATAGGCCCATTCCGTGACGAACGAACCAAGCTGAGGCGCAAAATAGCCTCGCCCCAGAAAAATCGTCGGCAAGGTAGCAAAATGCCCCGCGGACAGGAGGCTG
>CABVAS010000129.1 GCA_902496375.1 uncultured Collinsella sp. | reverse complement strand
CGGACTCAGCTTCAGCGATTTCCTCGGCAGGCTCCTCGACGGGCTCGAGCGCTGCCTCGGTCTCGGCAGCCTCCGCGCCCTCGACGTCCTCGGCAACCTGTTCTTCGGCGACCACAGCACTCTGAACCTTGACCTTCATCGCCGAGACAAAGCCGGCAGGCATACCGTCAAACTCGCGAACACCAGCAAGCGAACGCTCGATATCCTTGGCGCACGCTTCGGACACAGTTGCCACGTGACGCTCGGCGGCCTCGGCACGGGCCTCGCGCTTGGGATTGGGCTGACCCGCTCGGTTGGACCTGCGGTTACGGTTCCTGTTGTCGACGCCTGCCATAAGTGGTCACCTTTCCTGTCGCTGCCGCTATCGGCTTTTCCCATCCATGATACCCCGCCGCGTACAAAAAAGACGGCCCCGAAGGACCGCCTTTCGCATCGTTTTACCGTGTCCGGCAGGAAGCGTCGCAATGCCGCGCTTTAATCGCGACGGCCGAGGATGTTCAAAATGCGCAGGAACACGTTGATAATATCCACGAACAGGTTAGAGGCCATGAGCACGGCGTTGGGCAGCGTAGGCGGCACCGTCGCGGCAACATAGGTGTCGTAGCCAATAAAGCCGGCGAACACCACGATCACGATCAGATCGGTGATGGTCTGCGAGACGCCCATGAACATCAGCACGATCTCAACCAGAATAGTGGCGAGCAGAATGCCAAAACCGATGCCATATACGCGCTGGAAAAACTTGGGGAACGTCACGCCCAAGGCGCCAAAGACAAAGGTGATGGCGGCCGTGGCGATAAAGGCAGTGTTGATGGTGGGCAGGTCGTAGTTGGCAAGGCCAAACGACGCGGTCAGGCCAAAGGTACTCGCAAAGATTACGTAGCCCACAAGGGACAGGCCCACGGACTGCTTGCTGGCGGCGGCCGACATCATGACCATGCCGACGATGGTTAAAATAAACGAGCCAAAGACTAGCGGCAAGGCGGCGCCGCTCATCATCATGCGCGCAAACGACATGGTGCTCGTAAAGTAGGCGCCGGCGCCCATGGCGCAAAAGCCCAAGAAGATGAGGGCAGACATGGCGAGATTGTACGCGCGCGGCGACATCTCCTTGGCGCGGCTTGCGCCGCTCTCGACGGGGCCGTTCTGATAGCCCTGGATATCGTTCATAGGTTCGTCCTTTCAAAAAGCGCCACAAATAACGGCACAGCAGGTGACAAGATTCCTGTCATTGTACCCGAATGCCGTACGTCCTTACCTACGGCGCTCGCCCTCGAGCGTACGATCAAAGGCCCAGACCCACCAACGCATCACGTGCGCCTGCGAGCCATCTGGTCGTTCGCGCGTCTGGTCCTCCAAATACAACTCGGTCGCGTGCCCGCCAAAACGCACCTTATAGGTTGCCGTACGAATGCCGTGAACTGTCAGGCCAAACCCAGTGGTCGAGACAATCTCGTCAATCGTAAAGCAACGACCGTCGACCCAGCAGACGGTGACCGGCACGACCTGTCCGCCCGCGAGGATGCGAGCCACGACGTCCACATACTGCTTGTGCACGCGCCGAGTTTTGCCATCTGTCTGTCGATATTCCATGCCTCCTATTATCGAACGCATGTTTGCATGTTGTAAAGCGAACAGACTGTGGTTTTGGAGTGTCGCAGTAATCGCACGTGTCCGCATGGCGTGTTAGCAAAAAGAACACCCGCGGTCAACAGGGCTAATATTCAATTTTAGTGCCAAAAAGTTCACTTCTCCCATCAGAACTCGGTAAAGAAACCCACAGGAGGTGATACGATTTATCATGTTTTTGTAACGTGTCTGCAAACTTCGAGAAAGCCCATATATGGACGTAACGTTCTCAACCTTCCTCGGCCAAATTGTGTCGAACCCAGTCCTTGCCGTCACCGTGATCCTCGCGCTCGGCGCCATCTTCGTCAATGGATGGACCGACGCGCCCAACGCCATCGCGACCTGCGTCACTACGCGTTGCATGCCCGCCCGCGCCGCCATTCTCATGAGCGCCGCATTCAACTTCCTCGGCGTGCTCATCATGACGCACTTTAACGCGAGCGTCGCCAACACCATCTCACATATCGTCGACTTTGGCGGAAACAGCACCATGGCGCTCGCCTGCCTATGCGCGGCGCTGTTCTCCATCGTCGTCTACGGCGCCACAGCGTCGCGTTTTGGCATCCCCACCTCGCAAAGCCACAGCCTTATCGCCGGCCTGACCGGTGCCGCCATCGCCCTCGGCGGCGCGAGCAGCGTCAACGTCCACGAGTGGATGAAGGTCATCTACGGCCTGGCGCTCTCCATCGGCCTGGGCTTTGTCATGGGCTGGGTCCTGTGCAAGCTCGTCTCGATTCTTTTCGCCGCCGCCAACAGGCGACGTGCCAATGTCTTCTTTAAATACGCTCAGATCGCGAGCGCTGCGGCCATGAGCTTTATGCACGGCGCGCAGGATGGACAGAAGTTCATCGGCGTGCTCTTTTTAGGCGTGGCCTTTGCCAGCGGCCAGACGAGCGTCGGCGATGCAGGCATCCCCATCTGGATTATGCTGCTGTGCTCGGCCACTATGGGTATCGGCACCAGCGTGGGCGGCGAGCGCATCATCAAGTCCGTCGGCCAGAGCATGGTTAAGCTCGAGAAGTATCAGGGCTTCTCCGCCGACCTCGCGGGCGCCGCGAACCTGCTGCTTGCCACCCTTACCGGCATCCCCGTGTCCTCCACACACATCAAGACCTGCGCCATCATGGGCGTCGGTGCCGTCAAGCGCCTCTCAGCCATCAACTTCGGCGTCGTTAAGGACATGATGTTCACCTGGTTCTTCACCTTCCCCGCCTGCGGACTCATCAGCTTTGTCATGGCCAAGCTGTTCATGATGTTCCTCTAGTCAAACCGAGCGTCCATCCGGACCGCATTACTTCGCCCACCCGTCTTCACCTCGAAAGGACCCACCCATGGCAAAGAAACCCGATTCGTTCTACTTTGACAACTACGTTGCCTGCGCCGACCTCGCCGTCCAGGCCGCAGAGCTGCTCACCAAGATTTTTGAGAACTTTGACCCCGCGCAGATCCACGACATGCTCAATAAGATGCATGCGATTGAGCATGCGGCAGACAAGAAGCACCACGAGCTCGAAGACGCCTTGCTCACCGCCTTTATCACCCCGCTTGAGCGCGAGGATCTAGACCTGATGAGCTGCTCGCTCGACACCGTGCTCGATCGTATCGAGGGCGTCGTGCAGCGCGTCTACTTCACCAACATCCAGAGCATCCACCCCGATGCCATCGTCATCGCCCACAAGGTGACCGACGCCTGCCGCGCCATGAAGGACCTGATGGTCGAGCTGCCCAACTACCGCAAGTCCAAGACCCTGCGCGAGCTCGTCATCCAGATCAACACCATCGAGTCCGAGGCCGACGAGCTCTACATCAACGCCATGCGCAACCTGCACGTTAACGGCAAGGACCCGCTCGAGGTCATCGCTTGGCGTGACGTGTACGCCTTCCTGGAGTACTGCGCCGACTGCTGCGAGAATGTGGCCGATGTCGTGGATTCGATTGTCATGAAGAACAGTTAATTGGGGGTACGTGTCCCGGCGGCGAAGGGCCGGCACCTGTTTGCTTTCTCACTCCGGCTGCATGGCAGAGTCGTTCGAAAGTAAACAGGTGCCGGCCCTTCGCCTTACGTACCACCATTGGGAACTTTGGCTGATACTTTGAAAGCGATGGGGCTTTTGTTGGCGGGGCCTTTGGACCCGATTGGGAACTTTGGGACCGCCTTAAACGTTTGGGTGGATGGGGCTTTGGGTACCCTTTGTTTTACTTTGGATTGATTCGTTGAATTTGGAGGGCTTGGTTGTGAGTTATTTGGATCTGGCTCGGTCTCGGTATTCTTGTCGCGAGTTTGAGAATCGTTCTGTTGAGCAGGCTGTGGTGGATGCCATTGTTGAGGCTGGGCGTATTGCTCCTTCTGCTTGTAATAATCATCCTTCTCGTGTGATGGTGTTGGATACGCCCGAGTTGTTGGAGAAGGCTGCTGCTTGTCAGCCTCGGTTTGCTCGTGATGGGTCTATCTTTGGGGCTCCGCTTGTCTTCCTTATTTGCAGCGTTACCGATGATGCTTGGGTGCGCCCGTATGACCAGATGAATTCCAGTGAAATCGATACGTCCATCGTGTGCGATCAGATGATGATGGAGGCCACCGAGCAGGGTCTGGGAACGTGCTGGGTATGCCATTTTAAGCCTGAGGTGGCACAGGAGCGGTTCAACCTGCCCGAGGGCGTCTATCCCTATCACATGCTCGTCTGTGGCTATCCTGCCGACCACATCGCCGATCCCGAGCATCGCGAGGCCCGTACCATTCCCCTCCCCGACTTCCTCCTCAAGTAGTTTTTGGCACATACCCTAAAACCTACCTTTTACCGCTCACCCGTTCGCCGAGTTCTGCGCCACTATGTGCAGGGCTCGGTTTTTTATGTTACGCACCCCGGCACAGTCATAAAAAAGGACCCGCAAGCTGCGGGTCCTTTCTAGGCACTAAATTGTAGGCCGAATGTTAGTCCAGGTCGTCGGCAGCAAAGTTGTCGATCGGGGCGAAGGGATCGGCCACGGGGACAACCGGGTCAGCGACGGGCAGCGGCTCGGCGGGAACAGTCACTGCAGGAGAAGCGGCAGAACCGACCGGCGTGGAGGCCATAAGGTCGGACGGGAAGGAATTCTGCGCATCGTCCATGAAGTGCTGGATGAGCTTGAGGTACTCGGCTTTGAACTCCTCACGGGAAGCCTTCAGACGGTCGATCTCCTCGAGCTCGGCCTGCTTTTCAGTCAGAGCCTGGCGGATAACCTCGCGGGCCTTGGCGTCAGCCTCGTTGCGGATACGCTCAGCGTTCTCGTTGGCATCGTTGACGATGGTCTCAGCGGTCTGCTGGGCAGCGATCAGGGCAGCGGAAATCTGGCGCTCCTGAGCGGAGAAGTCAGGGGCGGGCGCAGCCACGGGGGCGGCAGGAACGGCCTGGGCGGT
>CABVAS010000128.1 GCA_902496375.1 uncultured Collinsella sp. | reverse complement strand
TCGGAGCGTAGCCAGGGGGCTTTGCCCAGGTCAGACGACTTGGGCGCGGGCGAGACGGGCTTGGGCGCGGGTGTCGGAGCAGCCGGTTTGGGCGCCGCGGGCTTAGGCGCCGACGGGGTCGATGCCGCTACCGGTGTCGCTTGCTGCTGCGGCGCACTGGCGCTCGAGGATGCAGGGGCCGCCGAGGACACGGGTTGCGGGTCCGCAGATGCCGCAGCCCGTGCAGATGGAGAATGCTCCTCATGTTGAGGAGCCGGCGTGCCACCCCCATCCAGGACATAGTCGACGGTACGACGACCGAAGACCGCGCAGACCGTCGGCAGGACCACCGACTGCGTATCGGCGCGACCGAGCATCTTAATGGCAAAAGTCGAACCCGCGGGGAACGAGACCGTGAGCTTGGAGCCGTCGTCGGCCGTGGCGCGGGCGTTGAGCAAAAGCCCTGCGTAGGAAGCCTGACGTGCCTTGACACGCTCGACAACCTCGGCCCATTTGCGCTGCAGCTCTCCGGCATCCTCGACCGCGGGCGTCTCGGCAGCACCGGCGGCGGCAACCTGGGCGGCATTGTTGGACTGGGGCTTAGGTGCCGAAGCGGTGGCAGACGCGGGGGCCGCAACGGGCTGAAGCGTCGGAGCCGGCGCAGGCTGAGGTGCAGGCGCTGCAGGCTTGGAAGCTGACACGGACGCAGAACGGGGCGCAG
Organism: uncultured Collinsella sp.; assembly: GCA_902496375.1. Taxonomy (GTDB): domain Bacteria; phylum Actinomycetota; class Coriobacteriia; order Coriobacteriales; family Coriobacteriaceae; genus Collinsella. The sequence continues at coordinate 4,333 of CABVAS010000128.1, read as the reverse complement.
GCTGGGCAGCCGGAACAGCAGCACCACGGTCCCAAGGCATACCGCCCTGGCGCGCGGACGTAGCAGCGGGGGCAGCGGATGCCGCCGGGGCGGCAGCGCGGGCGCCCGAAATGAGCGTCGGCTGTTGGGCAGCAGCGGGTACGGATGCTGCAGGCGCGGCGGCCTGAGCAGCAGCCACGCTCGCCGGCACGGCGGCGTTGGCAACCATGGCCTCCAGGCGTACCACGCGCTCGGCCAATGCCTCAATCGTTAAATCGGCCTCGGGACGCGCCAGACGCGTGCAGGCAATCTCGAGCACCAGGCGCACGTCGCTCGCGCCCCTCATCTCCAGTGCAGCATCGTCGAGCACTGTCAGCACACGAGCCAGACGGTCGGCAGGATGCTCGCCAAAGGCAGCGGCCTCGGCAGCAAGCGCCTCGGCCTGCTCGGAGCCGCCCTCAAACAACTCGGCACGGGCACCGGCAACGCAGGCAACATACACGTCGCGCACGTGCGCCACCAGGTCGCGCGTCAGTTCCAGCAGATCGTTACCTTCCTCGACCTGCGCGCGAATAAGCCCATACAGCTCGGCAACATCGCGATCGGCAATGGCGCGGGAAAACTCGCCCAGAATCTGGTCCGAAACCTCGCCTAAAAGCGAGCGGGCGTCGTCCGCATGCACAGAACCGTTGCCAAAGACGCTCAGCTGCTCCAGCGTGGACAACGCGTCGCGCATGCCGCCCTTTGCATGGCGCGCCACGATAGCCAGCGCCTCGTCGTCGTAATCGAAGCCCTCCTGCTCGCACACGTATGCCAGGCGATGCTCGATATCCTCGTTGCCGATACGGTGGAAATCGAAGCGCTGGCAGCGCGAGAGGATGGTCTCCAGAATCTTTTGCGGGTCGGTGGTGCACAGCACAAAGATCACGTGTGCCGGCGGCTCCTCAAGCGTCTTGAGCAGCGCGTTGAACGCCGCCGTCGTGAGCATGTGGACCTCGTCGATGATATAAATCTTGTACTTGCCGCGCACCGGGGCAAAGTTGACGGAGTTGATGATCTCCTCGCGCACGTTGTCCACGCCGGTACGGCTTGCGGCATCGAGCTCGTAGACATCCGGGTGGTTGCCCTCGGCGATGAGCTCGCACTCCTCGCAAGCACCGTCGGGCAAGCAGCCGCTTGCACCCTCGGCGCGCGCCGCCTCGGCATTGCGACACAGCAGCGCCTTGGCCAGAATGCGCGCCATGGTGGTCTTGCCCGTGCCGCGCGGTCCGCAGAATAGGTACGCGTGGGACAGGCGCCCCTCGGTGATGGCGTGCTCGAGCGTCGAGACGATATGCTGCTGGCCCACCACGGAGTCGAAGGTGAGCGGGCGATACTTTCGGTACAACGATTCCATGGGTGCTCCCCCGGGTATACTGAGTCTTGTTGCCGCGACGGCCATGCGGTCGCACGGCATACTGCATTCATAATAACCCGTACGGCGAGCCCGCCGCGATAGGAGTCCAAAGAGCATGGCAGACGCAGAGAGCAACCTCGTTCCCTCCGAAGCAGCCGACCAGGTCGAGGTCGCGCTCGAGAAGCAGGCCGCGGCCGACGACGGTATCCTGTACCTCAACGAGTACCAGTACGAAAACGACCTGGTCACCGACTTCGCCCGCCTGGTCGCCTCGCCCAGGCGTCGCGGCTCGCTGTATGTCGCCGCGGCAGTTGCCGCGCTCATCGGCATCGGCATGCTGGTGGCCGGCGGCAACTGGATCAAGTTTGGCGTCGTCCTGATCGTGTTCGGCGCCTTTTTGGCCTGGTGGAGCAAAAACCTGCACCACACCCTCGCCCGCGACTTTATCGACGCCGTCGAGGCCGACGAGTCCATGGGTGGCCGCTATCGCCGCGTCGCCGCCAACGAGGACGGCCTGATGGTTTGGGGCAAGAGCGGCAAGTCGCAGTTCTTCCCGTTTGAAAAGCTCGACCACGTGCTCGACGGCGAGCGCATCTTTGTGGCCATGTTCGCCGACCAGGGCGTGACGATTCCCAAGGACACCTTCGTCCGTGGCGATGCCGAGCAGTTCGGTCCCTTCCTCAAGGCCCGCATCAACAAAAAACTCCGCATCGAGACCAAGAAGAAGAAAATGAAGGCCGAGAAGGCCGCCGCCGAGGCCAAGCAGGGCGACAAGCCCCAGGAGACCAAGGGCAAGCAGCGCAAGCAGAAGAAGAACAAGAAGAAGCGCTAGGCCGGACGCAAGGTCCAGACCCCAGACGGAGCTTAAATTGAATGTCGCCCACCTGCGCGTGCTACACTAGCAGCATCTATGCCACCGCGAACGGCTCGGCTCAGCGCCCGCCACTCGCAAACGAACTTTAAACGCACGAGGGTTGGCCATGCCGCTTTTCTCGCAACATACCGCCCGGTTCTCGCCGGACGTTCCCTTGGAGGGCACTAGCTCTCGCGAGCTGCTCAAGCGGTACCAGCCGCTCGAGACACTTGCGACCGGCGGTTTTGGCTCCATCGAGATCTGCCGCGACACGCATCTGCGCCGCCGCGTCGCCATTAAGCGCATCCCCCTTATCAACGGTGCCGGCATGCCCGCCAGCGACATCATGGATGTCCTGCGCGAGGCGCACACTGCCGCTATGCTTCAACATCCCAACATCGTGCAGGTCATCGACTTTACGCACGACACAGCCTATGCCTACCTGGTTATGGAATATGTCGATGGCATGTCGCTGGCCGAGTTTTTGCACCGCGTGGACGGCCACTCACTTACCTTTGACGAGGCCGCGGCCATTGCCGATGCCCTGGGCCAGGCGCTCACCTTCGCCCATAGTAATGGCGTACTCCACCTGGACATTAAGCCCGCCAACGTGCTCATCGACCACTCGGGCAATGTAAAGCTCACCGACTTTGGCATGGCGCGACTGTCGTCTGCCGGTGGCTTTGGCGGCTCACGCGGCGGCACCATCGGCTACATGCCGCCCGAGCAGCTCGATATCGAGACCGGCACGGTCGACGAGCGCGCCGATGTCTTTGCCCTCGCCTGTGTGATCTACGAGGGCCTGTGCGGCAGCGCTCCCTTTATGGCGGCCACGCCCGCCGACTCGCTCGACCGCATCATCGGCGGCGCCACCTATCCCAGCGAGCTGATACCACACTTTCCCCCGGGAGCCGAGGCCGCGCTCATGAGCGCGCTCTCCCCCATGCCGCAGGACCGCCCCAACAGCATCGAGGCATTTTGCGACCAGCTCCTTGCCGGTCTGGGCAGCGTGCGCGAGGGCCGTCGCAGCCTGGAGCAAATGGTTGGCGAGCTTTCGGATGACGAGCAGGAGCTCGACGATATCGAGCCGTCGCACTACGAGGACGACGCCATCGAGGTCGACCCCGCACTCGGCTGGGCGGGCACGCGCTGGAGCCATACGCGCGACTACACCATGCGCACTATCTCGGCGCTAACGTGCGGCACCTTTAGCTTTTTGCTGATGCAAACGGCCGGGGTCGCGGCGCTTCCCGGCCTGGTCATTGCGGCCATCGCGATCGGAGCGGCGGCTGGCCTGGCCCCCCAGATTGGCTCGGCCATCTCGGCTGTGGGCTTTTTGGTGCTCATGGCCAACGCCACCATGCAGGCACAGGGCATCCTGTCGATGCTGCCCGTCGCGGTGATCTTTGCCGCCGCCATGTCCGGTTGGTGGATCGCCTGGGGTCGCACCGAGACTGCCGCGAGCGCCACGCTCACCTGTGCACTCGCGCTTGGCTGTCTGACCGGCAATACCTTCCTGGCAGCTGGGGTCGCCGCCGGCGTCGCGTCATTTTTGCTCGGCCCGGCAAGCGCCGCCGCGGCAACGGGCATGGGCGCGCTTTTTGCCCATCTGGCCACGGTCGCGCTTTCAGCCGGAGGCGTGCTGGGGCTCGGTAACGTTGCCGCAGCGCTGGGAGACCCGCTCCTTTGGGCTGCCTTTGTGCTGGTCGCGGCAACTGCCGCGGCGTCATCTGCGCTGCTCAATGTCCATGCCAAGCGTGCCAATCAGGGCTCAAACCTTGCCGCAATCGCCGCAATCGCTGTCACCGGCATCGGCTGCGCAGCGGCGTCCTGTCTTGCACACCATATGGAAATTGCCAGCCTTGCAGCCGCGGTCATCGCCAAGGCGGCGGTTGCGGGAATCCTATCCTCTATAATCGTTGGGATATGCCTATATTTGCTCGGATACCAAAGAACCTATACGGAGAGTGATCTTTCGTGAACTTCCTGAACATCTTCGAGGACCACGTGGCCGGCATCTTCGGTGCCACCCGTGCCCCGTTCTCCTTTAAGAAGCTTGCCAAGCAGGCCGCTCGCGACATGGAGGATCAGACTCTGGTGATTAA
>CABVAS010000127.1 GCA_902496375.1 uncultured Collinsella sp. | reverse complement strand
CGGTCTTTCATGCAGCAGGGGCTCTCAATGTTTTTATGTCCTGCTCATATCGTCTCTGCCGGCAGCTTGGGACACTCCTTGTAGTCATTGGGGACGTTCTTAAACGACTACATAGAACAAGAGTGGATGATCTCCCGGTTTGAGCCTGCATTCAAGTTCAAAGTGGGAGATTATCCACTCTCATTTGTTATGTGCCCGAAAATCCACGCTCGTTTCTACTCTGCCTACATTTGGAGGAAGAGCTCGTGGAGGCGGGTATCCTCGTCGAGTTCGGGGTGAAAGGTAACGCCGAGCTGGTTGCCTTGGCGGGCGGCGACGATACGGCCGTCGACTTCTGCTAGAGCCTCAGCGTCGCCGTGCACTTCGACGATGCGGGGCGCGCGGATAAACGTCAGCGGCACCTCACCGTCGATACCGCCTACCTGCCCCTTGGTGCGAAAGCTGCCGAGCTGCCTGCCGTAGGCATTGCGCTCGACGAGCACATCCATGGTTGCCAGGCGCGGCGTCCCCTTATCGTCGTGGGCGGCAAGGTCGCGCGCCAGCAGAATCAAGCCGGCGCAGGTGCCCAGGACGGGCATGCCTTCAGCGATACGGGCACGAAGCTCCTCGAGCATGCCCAACTCATCAAGCAGCTTCCCTTGAACGGTGGACTCGCCGCCGGGAAGTACCAGACGGTCAAAGTCCTGCTTCAAATCAGCCGCCTGCCTCAGCTCAATACAGTGTGCGCCAAGCCCGGATAGTCTTGCCTCGTGCTCGGCAAAAGCGCCTTGGACCGCCAGCACGGCGACCGTTTGGTCTGCATAATCGCTCATGTGCGATCCTTTCTGCTGGACTAGCGCCCGCGCTCTTCCATGATAATCTCGATCTCGTCGGCGTTGATGCCCACCATGGCCTCGCCCAGGTCCTCTGAAAGCTCGGCAATGAGCTTGGCATCGGTGAAGTTTGCCACGGCCTTGACGATGGCGGCTGCGCGCTTGGCGGGGTCGCCGCTCTTAAAGATGCCCGAGCCGACAAACACGCCTTCGGCGCCCAGCTGCATCATCAGCGCGGCGTCGGCGGGGGTCGCTACGCCGCCGGCGGCAAAGTTCACGACGGGAAGCTTACCCGTGGCATGGACCTCGCGCACCAGCTCGACCGGAACCTGCAGTTGCTTGGCTGCCTCAAAGAGCTCGTCGTTGCGCAGGGCAACAACGTCACGGATCTGCTTTTGGATCTTGCGCATGTGACGCACGGCCTGAACGACGTCGCCCGTACCCGGCTCACCCTTGGTGCGAATCATCGTGGCGCCTTCGGCAACACGGCGCAGCGCCTCGCCCAGATCACGGGCGCCGCAGACAAACGGCACGTCAAACTGGGTCTTGTCGATGTGATAGACGTCATCGGCAGGGGAGAGAACCTCGGACTCATCGATGTAGTCGATCTCGATGGCCTGCAGGACCTGCGCCTCGACGATGTGACCGATGCGGCACTTGGCCATGACGGGGATGGAGACGGCCTCCTGGATGCCCTTGATCATCTTGGGGTCGCTCATGCGCGAGACGCCGCCTGCGGCACGGATGTCGGCCGGGATGCGCTCGAGGGCCATGACGGCGCAGGCGCCTGCCTCCTCGGCGATGCGTGCCTGCTCGGGCGTGGTAACGTCCATGATGACGCCGCCCTTGAGCATCTGCGCGAGCTCGCGATTGAGTTTGACGCGGTCGGCCTTGCTGTTCTGTTCTGCCATGGTTGCTCCCTTGGTTGGCATGTGCATTGCTTGACGGAATATCCTATCGGGGAGCTGGGTATGGCGAAATACTCAGTTTTCGAGATAATAACAAGGTCAGACTAATACCAGATTGAATGGCTTAATAAGGTCAGGTGATAGGCTCATGCTTGACTACAATTTGGAAAAACGCGGCGAAGCATCGCTCTATGAGTATGTTTACCAGCAAATTCGAGACGATATTGTTGCTGGACGCATTGCGGCGGGGGAGCATTTGCCGTCTAAGCGCGCCTTTGCCAGTCATCTGGGAATCAGTGTCATTACTATCGAAAATGCATATAGCCAGTTACTTGCCGAGGGCTATATTTGCTCAATGCCGCGTCGTGGCTACTACGCTTGCGAGCTTCCGGATGCACCGGTTTTGGCTTCGGCTGCGGAGGGCATCGACCGAGATGCCGCCTCTGCTGGTCCTAGCGCGCATGATGTCAACGGACAGGTTGAGCTGTTCGATGCACTTTCTCCTTCCGCTTTGGAGGCGGCGCGGCTTTGGCAAAGCGCACTGCGGGCGACGCTGACATCCGAAGACGAGCGCGAGATCTTTTCGCCCGCACCGGCACAGGGCACCGTTCGGCTACGATGCGCAATTGCTCATCATCTGCGCGGGACGAGGGGTATGAATGTCGACCCCAATAACATTGTTATCGGCGCGGGCGCTCAGCTGCTCGATACCATGTTGGTTCAGTTGCTTGGCGCTGACAAGGTGTATGCCGTTGAGGACCCGGGCTATTTACGTCTGACGCGCATTTATCAGGCTATGGGCTGCAAAGTTCGACATATCCCGTTGGATGATGAGGGGGTGGACTTGAGCGCTCTGCAGAAAACCGGGACCGATGTACTTCACCTGATGCCGTCTCACCAATATCCAACCGGCCTTGTGACGAGCATTGCGCGTCGCTATGCGCTTCTGAGCTGGGCCGCCGAGCGACCAGGTCGGTATCTCATCGAAGATGACTTTGATTGTGAGTTTCGCCTTGCCGGGAAGCCGATTCCCGCGCTCGCGTCGATCGATGCCGCCCAGTCGGTTATATACACCAACACGTTTTCGAAGAGCCTGTCTTCGGCGTTGCGCCTAGCGTACATGGTGTTGCCCGACGAGCTGATGGAGCGGTTTAGGCGCGACCTTGGTTTTTACGCCTCGTCGGTTAGCTCCATAGATCAAGTTGCATTGGCTCGCTTGCTGGAATCGGGTGATTACGAGCGTCATGTGAACCGCGTGCGCGTTCGTGCCCGCGAGGCGCGTGATGGCCTAGTGGCGCTTGTACGGAAGGCATTTCCGGCAGGGGAAGTCTCGATCGAGCATGCAGACGCGGGCCTTTACTGTATCGTGGTTGCGGAGCGTAGAACGGGCGGAAGCACTTTTGCACGGGCCCTCACGCGCTCGAGTATCCCGTTTATCGATATCAGTGACTGTTATTGGTGTGCCGATGGCGCATCTGTCCCTGAAAACTCAAGTCAAATTCTTGTTCAGTATGATGATCTGAGTCCAAAAGTGCTTAATACCTTGGAATTGCAGCTAATGGGGGCGCTCTGCAATCTAAGTGAGTAGACTTTTAGCACTTTGGCGACCAGGCAGTTTTGTAACAAGCTATCTACCTGCGGTTTTGAAAAGCAGGATGACCGGCCTGCTCGGGATGTTCAAAAAAGTCTACTCACTTGCCGCGCAAAGCTTCTACATGAGAAAAAATGGGGTTTTCAACAGGGTTTCGTCCAGCTCTCGGCAAGCTTTTGGCCAGTTGGGGAGGGCTGTTGAAAACTTGGCAGTCCGTTCGGCGCCATTTTTGCTGCGTTCGCGCCAATGCGTGACTGATTGGGTTGAAATTCGTGTTTTCCTGTGCCTATGAAGGATCTACTTTGTGACATATCAGCTTTTAGGTACTGGCGTTTGCCTCCTCAAGTCCGCGCTTTGTGTCCGCCGCTTCCACGACCGGAAGAAGACCGGCAGCGATATGATCTCGCCCGCAACCCGACGGCTGCGGTCGCGCTCGGTTTTCCGTTGTATACATTGGTTCGGACGAGAAACAAACGGACTTGTCCTGCCAGCATTAGGCAGCGGCTGTTTCTTGGTGAGCTCCCCAGGGAATCCGTGCTGGAAACGGAGCATGGGTTTTTGGTTACGTCTCCTCTACTGACGACATTCATCATGTCGCGGCATCTGACGGATCTTCAGCTTCTTTTGGTATTGGCGGAGATGTGTGGCTTGTTTGCGGTGTGTGCCCTGCCGGCGGCACTTGAGGCGGAGCTTTCGCGTGCAATTGATTCGGGCGCGATTTCGACAACGGTCGGTTGGGTGCGCTGCCCGTCCGAGGACGGCACCGCCTCAAATTTATGGCGTCGAGACGCTTTGGTTTTGGGCGGAGACCTTGACCGTTTTTGTTCAGATGTTTGCGGGATGCGTTACGGCAATAGATTTATGGCGGTATCGCAACTCGTTCCATTGGGTGCCGCGTCGCCTTTTGAGGTCGAGGCGTATTTGTTGCTTGGACTGCCGCGAGCCCTGGGAGGCGAAGGTTTTTGCGGCATAGAGCTTAATGTTGAAGTGATGCTAAGCACAAGTGCTCGAGCGATTGTGGGAAAGTCCCGTGTATATATCGACCTACTTCTTTCTTCGCCGGACGGCAGGCGACAGGTGGCCATTGAATGTCAGGGAAAGGCCTCGCACGGACGCGCAGGGGATGGCTTGCGTGACGCTGACCGCATGACGGCCCTTCAGGCCATGGGCTACGATGTGCTTCTCCTGACACACAGACAGATATCGGATGAGGATAGATTCCGCGCGATCGTTAAGGCCATATGCAGGATGCTCGATGCTGAATATCGTGATAAAAGCTCGGATGAGCAAAGGGCTGAGACATTACTCCGGTCTGAACTATTCGTTGACTGGACAAAATTGGGAGTAATTGACGGAAAGATGCCCGTTAGACACAAAATGGCTCGATCGTGGACGGCTGCGAATCTAAGTGAGTAGACTTTTGGCACTTTGGCGACTAGGTCGTTTTGCAACAAGGCATTTACCTGCGGCTTTATAAAGTGATATGGATGGTCTGCTCGGCAAGTTCCAAAAAGTCTACTCACTTAGTTTTTGACGAGAAGCCGATGCCGAAGACGGTCCTATTTCAGGGCGTTAACAAGTTCGTGAGGCACGAAAAAGGCCCGAACCAATACGGTCCGGGCCTCATCGAGCTTGAGGTTATGTCTCAGGCGGTTGGCTTAGCCAAAGTAGCGCTTGAGCAGGCCGGCGAAAGCCTTGCCGTGGCGGGCCTCGTCGCGGGCCATCCCGATCTATAGAT